>NZ_JACJOR010000132.1:0-8836 GCF_014695615.1 Leptolyngbya sp. FACHB-711 | reverse complement strand
CCTTGTCAAACCTTTTTTCTTCTGATTCATTCCCGTTAACACCAGAACAATTTGAGGATAGTTCTACGCTGGAGGAGACGATCGCGAATGCAGCGGTTGTTGAAAAAGCAATCCAGCCAGGAAAGCCGGGTCGCGTTAAATATCAAGGGGTGTGGTGGTCTGCTCGCTGCCTGGAAAACATCACGCTCCTGCCAGAACAAACCGTTACTGTTGTAGGACGGATGAACCTGACGCTGCTCGTTCAACCCACACCACAACAAGCTTAATTGCGAAATCTCTCCTACGATTACCTCTTCGGGAACCTGCGAAACACTTAATTCTGATTAGAACGTAATCAGAACGTGTTAACTTCTGTAGCGATTACGGCGAAACCTGATCGATCCGCTAGAGCGAGCTTAAGAAGTTATTAAGCTACAAGAAAGGGAAGGGTTTTCCAGTTACTTTGGAAAGCAAGATACCTCCTAACTGCGTCTCCAGCCTCATCTAAATTCCTTCGGGCGTTTTGGTGGGGCTGCTCTTTTTGAACTGCGCCCTAAATTACGCCTTAAATTGCGCCCTAAATTGCACTAAACAAGTCAAACCACGGCAATCGCATCAGTTTTGCTGGGAACTGGCTTGATTTCACTCTTTTGGTTGACCCGCTTTTTGCTGAAAAAAGATTACACCGATCAGTAATGCTCATTGCTGCTGGAATGCGCCGACTTCAAACGACATAAAAATGCTCTGGTAAATTGATATGAAAAATCAACGCTTTCTTGCGCCCCTGATCTCGATCGGGATCGGTTTGACGCTGCTTGTAGTGGCTATTTTAAATCTGAACCAGCCCACCAGCAGTATGTTTGATTCAAACTCGGCAAGTTATTTTATTAAACCTGTTGAGATCAATCATCTTTATGTAGTTGAACCCAATATGGAAGGCTACATGAATGAAAATATTGATCCGCCCAATTTAGAAGAAGTGCTATACAGTTCGCTGGATGAGCTGGATCAGCGATATGCGATCGATAAAACAGAGATTGTAAACATTGAGCGTAAAGGGGTAACAATCCCGAATCTCTATGTGTATGTGCATCCTGACAACTTGCAGGCAGATGTTTCTGATAGCCTTTGAAACTCCCTTTAAAGAGGATTTCAAAAGAATTTATCCTCAGCTTCCTCAACAGGCTGGGGATTTTGTGTTTTGACAAGTGACTGATCGAGACACAGCAAATCTCCACGGCGTTTATTCCGTTCGCCAATCCTAAAACAATCCGTAAAGGGAAAAAATCCTCTAAACGGTAGACTGCAAATTGAAAAAGAGTTGCTTAAATCACAAGTAAGCCTATTCACAGCAGCATTGGGCAGTTCTGAGTTAACGCTGACCACCTCCGTTCCTAAGCAAGTTCGGCTGGATAATTTGCTGATTTCAGATTGAAATTAGAGCTTTGCTCCTTTAGGACGATCGTTTTAATGTCATGTTCTGAAATGCAGTTTTACGGTGTAGTTTTTACACTGATTACGAATGCCAGTGGACATGCGATCGAAGCGGGCGATCAGCTTCCGTAAATTGTCTTCTCAATACAGGCTAATTAATACAGGCTAATGACTACATTTCAACTCAAGCCCATTAATCAACAGGTCGTTGCTGTGGTCGGTGCATCAAGCGGCATCGGACGATCGACTGCGCTCAAGTTTGCAGGTCGCGGTGCAAAGGTCGTAGTGGCATCCCGAAGCCAGCCCGGGCTAGACTCTCTGGTCGATGAAATTCGGGCAGCAGGGGGTGATGCCATTGCCGTGGTTGCAGACGTAGCAGATTTTGCTCAGGTGCGATCGATCGCTGAAAAGGCAGTGCAGCAGTACGGGCGCATCGATACCTGGGTTCACGCTGCCGCAACAGGACTCTTTGCCCGCTTTGAGCAAATTCAGCCCGACGAATTCAAGCGCGTGATCGAAGTCAACTTGCTCGGTCAGGTGTATGGCGCAATGGTCGCTTTGCCGCACCTAAAACAAATCGGCCAGGGCGCGTTCATTTCTGTGTCTTCGGTAGAAGCAAGACGATCGCTGCCGCTGCAAAGCCCTTATTCGTCATCAAAGCACGGTTTGCAAGGCTTCCTGGATGCCATGCGGGTAGAGCTCAAGCACGATGGCGTTCCCGTTAGCGTCACCGAAATCATGCCCTCGACCATCAACACGCCGTTCTACAACAAGGGTAAGACTAAGCTGGGTGTGAAGCCGCAGGGCGTTCCTCCTTTCTATCATCCCGATCAGGTTGCAGATGCAATTCTGTATGCTGCCGAGCATCAAACTCGCGATTTGATCGTAGGCGATTCTGGTCGTGTGCTGGACTTTATTCAGCGACTCTCTCCAGCATTGGGTGACTTCCTGGTGCAAATGGTTGCTGTGGAAGGACAGCATACTCCCACGACTAAATACGAAGATGACCCGAACAACCTGTATGAGCCCATTTCGGGATCAGGCTATGACCGGATCGAAGGGGACTTTGGCGGCTTGACGATCCCCAGTTTCCTGGAAGTTTTAGACTTTCACCCGATCGCCAAATGGGGAACGGTAGCAGGAATCGGTGCGCTGATGCTATTGGCGACTGGTTTGCTAGGAGGACGGGAAAACATCTAGTAAATCGGTGGAAATGAGTAGATGAGTGGATAGGTGGATGGGTGAATGTAGAACATATTCCAACCCATCCCCATTCACAAAACAAATTTGACCGCAGTACAGACAAGGAGAAAGAAAGATGGAAACCGTGTCGGGTGGAAACCAGGAAAATCAGCCGAATCAAAATCAGCAGGGCAACGTGAGCGAAGCCGAGAAATGGGGTTCGCTGATTACAGGTGGTGCAATGGTGCTGATGGGATTGAGCCAGCGATCGCTGCGTGGCGCACTGATGGCAATGGCAGGCGGCGCGATGGCATACCACGGCGCAACCGCAGATAAGAGCTTGACCGATAAAGTGGCAGACGCAGCAGGCTTGGGCAAGGGCATCAAAGTTGAACGCACGGTGACGATCATCAACAAAACGCCGGAAGAACTGTATGAGTTCTGGCACAACTTCGAGAATCTGCCCAGCTTCATGAAGCACCTGAAGTCGGTAACAGTCACCAGCCCGACGCGATCGCACTGGGTTACGAGCGCACCGTTTGGCACAGAAGTGGCATGGGACGCTGAAATCGTGGCAGACCAGCCCAACAAGCTGATTGGCTGGGCATCGATCGAAGGGTCGCAGGTGGATAACTCTGGCTTTGTGCGCTTCCAGCCTGGACCTCCCGGACGCGGAACCGAAGTAAAAGTCGTAATGGAATACAATCCGCCCGGTGGTGTCGTGGGTGCTGCGATCGCCAAACTGTTTGGAGAAGAAGCAGAACAGCAAATTGGTGATGAACTTCGCCGCTTCAAAATGCTGATGGAAACCGGAGAAATTGCCACAACGGAAGGTCAGCCTTCTGGTCGCAAATAAGAAGGTTAGTCTTCTGGTTACAAATAATTAGAGGAATCAATAATGAAAGCTGTCTGCTGGCACGGCCCCTTAGATATTCGGGTTGACAACGTTCCTGATCCTAAAATTCTCAATCCGCGTGATGCGATCGTCAAAATTACATCTACGGCGATTTGCGGCTCGGATCTTCATTTTTACGACGGATTTATTCCCTCGATGATGCCTGGCGATATTGTGGGGCATGAATTTATGGGAGAAATCGTCGAAGTTGGTCCTGCCGTAAAGAACCTGAAGATTGGCGATCGCGTCATCATTCCCTTCCCAATTTCCTGCGGCAACTGTTTCTTCTGCCGTAAAGATTTGTGGTCGCTCTGCGATAACTCGAACCATCAAGCGCATTTAATCGAACCGCTCTACGGTACATCTCCTGCGGCACTGTTTGGCTATTCTCACTTCTTTGGCGGCTATGCTGGAGGACAGGCAGAATATGCGCGGGTTCCCTTTGCGGATGTGGGTCCGTACAAAGTGCCCGATCACCTGACCGATGACCAGGTGCTATTCCTGACGGACATCCTGCCGACCGGATACATGGGCGCAGAAAATTGCAATATTCAGCCCGGTGATACGGTCGCAGTATGGGGCTGTGGCCCGGTGGGGATGTTTGGTATCAAGAGTGCCTTCTTGCTGGGCGCAGAAAGAGTGATTGCGATCGATCGTGTCCCCGAACGGCTGGAACTGGCAAAACAGTGGGGCGCAGAAGTAATCAACTACGAAGAGATCGATCCGGGTGAAGCCCTGAAAGAAATGACCGGCGGTCGCGGACCCGACTCCTGTATGGATGCGGTTGGTCTGGAAGCCCACGGCATGGGACCCGAAGGTGTGTATGACAAAGTGAAGCAGGCGGTTCGGATGGAAACCGATCGTCCCTATGTGCTGCGTCAGGCGATCGTCGCTTGTCGTAAAGGGGGCACGGTGTCGTTACCGGGTGTGTATGGCGGTTTTGTGGATAAAATCCCGATGGGAGCCGCAATGAACAAAGGATTGACCTTCAAGATGGGTCAAACTCACGTTCACAAATATCTCGATCGACTGCTAGCGCACATCGAAAACGGAGACATTGACCCCACCTTTGTCATTTCTCACCATTTGCCCCTCGATGACGCTCCGCGCGGCTATGAGATCTTCAAGCACAAGCGCGAGAACTGCACCAAGGTCGTTCTAAAGCCGTAATTAATCCGCCCCAGGGAGAAAGTGAAATATGAAAGCTGCTTGCTGGCATGGTCCAATGGACGTGCGCGTGGAGACCGTGCCCGATCCAAAAATTCTCAATCCGCGTGATGCGATTCTAAAAGTCACGGCAACGACGATTTGCGGTTCTGATCTGCACATCTACGACGGATATATTCCCTCGATGCTCCCCGGTGACATTATTGGTCACGAATTTATGGGCGAAGTCGTGGAAGTCGGTGCGGCTGTGCGAAAGCTGAAGGTCGGCGATCGTGTCGTTGTGTCTTCGATTATTGGCTGCGGCGGTTGCTTCTTCTGTCAGCAGCAAAAGTGGTCGCTCTGCGATAACTCCAACAAAAACGGTTGGATGCAGGAGCCGCTGTTTGGCTTCGGAACCTCTGGAATTTTCGGCTACTCGCACCTGTTTGGTGGCTATGCCGGATCTCAGGCAGAATATATTCGCGTTCCCTTTGCCGACATGGGCTGCACAATCGTTCCCGAAGGCATTGCCGACGAAAAAATTCTGCCCCTGTCCGATGCCTTCCCAACCGGATACATGGGCGCGGATTTGTGCGACATTCAGCCCGGTGATATTGTGGCAGTTTGGGGCGCGGGTCCGGTCGGTCAGTTTGCCATGATCAGTGCCTATATGCTGGGCGCAGAGCGGGTGATCGCGATCGATCGCATCCCAGAACGACTGGAACTGGCAAAAACCTTCGCCAACGCAGAAATCATCAACTATGAAGAAATTGATGCTGGCGAAGCCTTGAAGGAGATGACTGGGGGACGCGGACCCGATTGCTGTATTGATGCGGTCGGTCTAGAGGCGCACGGCATGGGCGTAGAAGGACTGTATGATCGGGCAAAGCAGCTCGTTCGTCTGGAAACCGATCGCCCCAACGTGATTCGCCAGATGATCGTCTCTTGCCGCAAGGGGGGAACGGTGTCGATTATGGGCGTGTATAGCGGCTTTATCGACAAGGTGCCGATGGGGGCTGCTTTCAACAAGGGTCTGACGCTAAAAATGGGTCAGATGTTTGGGCAAAAGTATATGCCGATGCTGGTCGATCGGGTGGCAAACGGAGAAGTCGATCCGTCGCGCGTGTTTACCCATACGCTCTCGCTAGAGGAAACGAAGCGGGGCTATGAAATGTTCAAGCACAAGCAGGATGGCTGCATCAAGGTGTTCATCAAGCCTTAGAAGTTCTACGTTGCCCTCTAAATTCCCCATTGGTGAGGGACTCTAAAGTCCCAGTGCATTAGATCCGTAGGATGGGTCAGGCGAAGCCATAATGCATCAATTCTTGAAAAGTAGAATTCGTTAAGTAGCGCATTCTGTTTTACAGCCGATCGTTACCGTGAGTTCTACAGCATCGATTTCTGCCAGTGATGCGCTACGCTGCGCCAATCCATCCTGCGAAGCTTACAAAGCCAAAACCATTTGCAAATTTAAGATCCAAAGAGGAGATACATAATGACTCAACTTCGCAAAGTTTTTACGGTGATCGTCGCCAGCGTTCTGCTGTTTGTTGGTGTGCTGGTGGGCAGTTCTGCGGCTCTAGCAGGCAACTTCAGCGCGGAAAGCTGGGATAAATTGCCGACGTTAAGCGATAACAAACCTAATCCGGGCGATAAGCTCTCGACCGATAAGGCATTTTCTAAGGACAACAGTTCTAATTTAACGGATGCGCTCTCAGACAATTCAAATTCGCTCCCCAGACCCGATCGCACTTCCCTGCCAAAGCAGAGCAAATCCTACATTGATCTGGATGAGAAAGATAACGTTAACATCCGCAATGCGAAGAAGAATCTAGAGGAAACGACGGATCAAACCGAGGGCGGATTGAAGGACATTGTAGATAATGTGCGCGAGAAGCTAAACCTGGATCAGCCGCTCTATCCCGGCACAAAAGAATTCATCAGCGATGTGAAAGAAACAGTTGAAGATTCTGTTGATGCAGTAGAGGATACGCTGACAGGCGGTGCGGATAATCTTACGGGTGGTCAGCGTAGCTATAAGTAAGCCCGCTGAATTGGTCATTGGTCATTAGCCATGGGTCATTGGTTATTGGGATTAATCGTTTGAAATGTAGGCGATGTGCAGCTTTTCTGGATTTGTAAAGTTGGCTCACTGGAGATCAATCCAGGACTTTAGCTGCCCACCGCTGAATTGACCGATCACGAACGACCCATGACGCTTCTAAACAACCCCTTTCCCGATTTGGGCGAGGGGATTTAAATCTAAAACGGCTCCGTTTGTCCTTCTTTATCAGGAAAGGTGAACCATGACTTATCCTTCTACACCCTGGCAGCTTCAAGGCTACGCCCTGCAAACCCTGAATCTGATGGATATCGATCGCGTTCGCCCGCTGGTTCCCTCTGAGCTAGAAATTATCCCTGTCTTTCCCGGTAAGACGATCGGCGGTGTGTATCTCTCTGCTTATCAAAGCGGTTCAGTGCTGCTGTATAACGAGCTGATTGTCGTCATGGGTTTAATTTATCACGGCGGAAAAATTGGCGGCTGGGTATCGCATATTTATGTGGATAACCCTGACTCGATCGCAGGCGGACGCGAAATCTGGGGACTGCCCAAGGAATACGCCGAGTTTAAGTGGCAGCAGGGTGAGCATCCTAGCGTCGAAGTCAGGCAGGGAGACGATGTGCTGTGTCGCTGTCGCTGCACCTGGAAACTCCCTGGCTTGCAGTTGGCACTCAGCGCACCTGTATTTAGCGTTAAGGATACTAAGCTTCTGCTGTTTGAAGGACAAACGAATAGCAGCCTACACCTGGCAGGCGTGGATTTGCAGGTTCCCGACAGCAGCCCCTTTGCCTGGTTAAATATTAGTCAACCGTGGTTGGGCGTTTATATTGAACCGCTTTATCTGAAGGTGAACGCGCCCCAGATCGTGCAGGAACGTCCGCAATCGTTTAGCTACTCGTGACGATTGAGAGACTGGGCGGGAAATTGCGGGGCAGTTGAGGTCGCCCTCTTCACGCTGCAAACGTCCTCCAGGGCAGGGGTTAAGCAATCTTCTGGGCAGCCTGCTTAAGCGGGGCGAGCAGCGAGAGCGAAACCTGTTCGCTGTTCAGCATCCCATGAGTGTCTTTGCCCGAAGTAGGGCTGGGTCCGTGGTAGTCGCTGCCGCCTGTTTTCAGTAAGCCATAGTAGGCACAGGATTCCTCTAGCCGCCGCACCTCGGACGAAGAATGGCTGGGATGATAAACTTCAATGCCCATCAACCCGGCTTCCACCAGGACAGGCAACACCGTCTCCACCGTCCCACCCCGAAACAGATAGGGATGCGCCCACACCGGAACGCCACCGCAGGAGCGCAAAAGCTGAATTCCCTCGATCGCGCTGAATTTCTCATATTCCACATAAGCAGGTTTGTCACTACCCAAAAAGCGATCGAATGCTTCTTCTGACGAGGTAACATAGCCTGCCCGCACCATTGCCGAAGCGATATGCGGTCTTCCCGGAGCCATGCCTTCTCCCCGTTCTGGTAAAGCGATCGGATAGCCCAGCTCTGCCAGTTTTGCGAGCATCAGTTGGGCACGGCGCTTGCGTCCGTTCAAGCGTTCCCTTAAGGGAGCTTGCAGCTTTTGACGATCGGGATAAAAACCGAGAATGTGCATCGAGCGATCGTTATACACAGTACTGAGTTCTAGACCGGGCACAATTTCGATCGGGAGATTTGCCGCCGCTGCAAACGCTTCATCCCAGCCTTGAAGGGTATCGTGGTCGGTAATTGCCAGGGCACGAACACCTGCCTGATGCGCTCTCCAAACAAGCTGGGTCGGGGTCAGGGTTCCGTCTGAACAGGTGGTGTGGCAGTGAAGTTCGAGCATGGCGAAAGGCAGTGGCAGCAGGTCAACAATTCTACCCTAGCGTATTGACTGGGCGCATTGAGCCATCTTGTATTGAGCTGTGTATCCAGCCATTGCGCCGCGCTGCGAAATCCTGTCGATCGAAAGAGGACGAACGATGCAGCAATCGGTAAGCTGTCGTTAGACAAAATTAGCGAAACCCCGGAAGAAGGCGCGATGGATGCTTTACCTCTCGTTTTGAACAAACAGCAGCTTGAACTGATGCACAATGGCTTGAATCAGGCGATCGATCAGCTTCAGCAGCAAAACCCGTCTCAGTTCAGCAATCAGCAGGAACAAAACCTGAATACT
>NZ_JACJOR010000131.1:0-8196 GCF_014695615.1 Leptolyngbya sp. FACHB-711 | reverse complement strand
GCCAGAAGAGAGATAATCCATAGAATCCGCGATCGGGGTCAGCATTACTGGGAGCTAGAAACCCTTCCCGAATTCCGGCTTCTCGCTGAAGCCCGTGCCCAGAGAAATAAAACAGAGCGGTCTGCGCCACAGAGCGGCCCTTCGGCTTAAAAAGCTGAATCAAAGCTGATTCAAGCATCTGAAGCGTGACCTGCGTTTTTTGCCCAATCTGCGGTTGTCCTGTCTGAATGACCTCTGGCAAGCGATGAACTCGGAATTCGCCATAGGTTTGCAGCGTTTTTGCAACCGCTTCGGCGTCTCTTGCTGGAGCTTTTAGCCCCGGCAAATTTTGGTATGTATTTACTCCTACAACTAAGGCATCCCGTAACATCTAGACCGCACCCCTTACCCGCAGTTTGTCTAAATTTGCTGTTTGACTGGGCATCATCAACTTCCACACAAGACACTAGGTAAAACTCAAATCGAAATTAGCTTAAACACTCGTTATTGCACCATTGTTCAGGAATTAGACTTAAGTAATAAGCTGTATTCGACTGAGAAAGTTGAGAGATAGTTTGCGTAGAATTAAGCAGTTTTTCTATCTAAAACTTACTGTAACAAGCGGCAAAAAGAACTAAAAGGGGGGTGAGGGCGAAAGGGGGTTAAAGCCCTCATCAGAAGGGTTTCGAGCTAGAGCAACCAGCTTAAAAGTAACTTTAAATCGCATTCTTTCTAATCCAAATATCTACTTAGGAAAATTTGCATAAACAATCAATCAGTAAATACTACTTGCCTATTCTGAGTTCAGTAATAACCCTGAGTTTTCTTCATCTAACACAAATAAATTTCAATACAGACCTAAAATTAAGTAAAAATACGGGGTAATTGGCGACGTCAGCTCTTTAAATTTAATTTCTTTGTAAGGCTTTTTTTCAACATTGGTCTGTCCCGGATTTAAGATCAGGAAAGACAAGAGCTTTGAGCAAGCAGTGGGAGAAGTTTTATTTGCTCAAGATTATTTGCTCAAGCCTGCACAATTCCTATTCCTTACGATGAACTCCTATTCACAGCAAATCGCCTTACTGGAAATGGTAGAAGACAGTCAGTTCTCGCTTGAGCAAGGGGAACAGCTTGCAAATCAAGGACTGTACGGAGAGGCACTGGTTCAGTTCGATCGCGTCCTTGAAGCTCAGCCTGAATCTGTACCGGCTTGGGTCTTTCGTGCAGTAGTGTTGCTCTATCTCGATCGATATCACGAAGCCCTTGAGAGCTGCGATCGTGCGTTGACTCTTTGCCCGACCGATGCTGAAGCTTGGCTGTTTCGAGGCGTTGCCCTTCATCGGCTCAATCGCCACCGCGAAGCTTATCAGAGCTATCACAATGCGCTTGGCGATCGCAATCCGTCTAAAAAGCTGCCAAAGCAGTTCAATTTTTCGTCACTTCAGCAAAGCGGCTGGCTCACTTCACTCTGGCAATCTTTAAAAGGATGGGCTTAGCCTTTGCTCAGGACTGAAGAACAGCACTAAAGAACAGAGTGACCGCTTGATGATTACGGCTTGATCAATGGATTGAGCCACAGGTTAGACCGCACGGATTGCTAAACAGATCGGTAAAATAAAGGCAGTCTAATTGAGAACACCAGAATTCCTGGTGGAATGCGCCTATCGAAACGATTTATGGACAGCTTCAAGGTCTGAAGCCAAGTCAACTCAAGCAACTCCAGCGACTTTATCATCAGCGACTTCCCGGCGATCGATTAACCACGCCTGAGTTTGCTCAACGATTAGCGGCAATCAGCACCGAAATTGATCAGCCCGTTAGCACCTACATTAATCGGCGCGGGCAAGTGATTCGAGTCGGCGTGGGAACGGTCAGACAAACGCAGATTCCCTTATTAGAACTACCCCGCTATGGTGCAGAACGGCTGAGCGGAATTCGCTGTGTTACAACGAACCTCAAATCAGAGTCGCCCAGTGAGGCAACTTTGACGGCAATGGCACTGCAACGCCTGGATGCGCTAGTGATGCTGGTGCTGTCGGGCGGAGGCTTTGAGCGGCGGGGCGGGGGTGCAACTGGGTATGTGAAAGAAACATATCTAGCGCATCTGGTTCCCCATCCTGAAGCTCGCTGGACGGTTTCGCCGCCGCTCAGCCTGGACAGTATTGCTCTACAAGATTTTCTCGATCTCACTGAAGGTCTGGAAGAAGAATTTCGCCGGGACTATGTGGCGCAACAGGTGGCTGCGGGTCACGATCGCGTACTGCTGGTGGGCTTAATGACCGAGGGGCTGAATGCCAAACAGTTTCGCGATCGGCTAGTCGAAGTGGCGCGACTGATTGAAACCGCAGGCGGTGAAGTGCTAGAAGTGCTGCATCAGCGGCGGAGCAGTCCCCATCCGCAAACAGTGGTGGGTGAAGGCAAGGTGCAGGAAATTGCGCTGGCGGCTCAGACCGTGGGAGCAAATCTGGTAGTGTTCGATCGCGATTTGTCGCCTGCACAGGTGCGAAACCTGGAAATGCAAATTGGGGTGCGGGTTGTCGATCGAACTGAAGTGATTCTAGATATTTTTGCTCAGCGGGCACAGTCGGGAGCCGGAAAGTTGCAGGTCGAGCTGGCGCAGCTTGAGTATATGCTGCCTCGACTCAGCGGTCGGGGTCGGGCAATGTCTCGACTGGGCGGCGGGATTGGCACAAGAGGGCCGGGGGAAACCAAACTAGAGACTGAGCGGCGAGCGATTCAGCGACGGATTTCTCGACTTCAGCAGGAAGTGAACCAGCTTCAGGCACATCGATCGCGCCTTCGACAGCAGCGACAGCATCAGGAAGTTCCGTCGATTGCGATCGTGGGCTACACCAATGCCGGAAAATCAACGCTGCTGAATGCCTTAACTAATGCGGAGGTTTATACCGCAGACCAGCTTTTTGCGACGCTTGATCCGACCACTCGCCGCTTGGTGTTGACTGATCCACAAACTCACAGCTCTCTGCCGATCGTCCTCACCGACACGGTGGGATTTATCCACGATTTGCCGCCTTCGCTGGTCGATGCGTTTCGCGCCACGCTAGAAGAAGTCACCGAAGCCGACGCAATGCTGCACGTTGTTGATTTATCTCATCCAAGCTGGCAGGGTCAGATTCGATCGGTGATGAAAATTCTGGCGCAGATGCCGATTACACCTGGTCCTGCCCTGCTTGCATTTAACAAGATTGACCAGGCCGATGGCGAAACCCTTGCCTTTGCTCAGGAGGAATATCCGCAGGCAGTGTTCATCTCTGCCGGAGAGCGGCTGGGGCTAGAAACCTTGCGGACGCGCTTGGCGCAGCTTGTTTACTATGCCGCCGCTTCCCGGCAGTTTAAAAAGGATTAACGTTCATCGATTTGCTCGATCGCAGCCCAAGCAAGCAGTACCTCTGCCACTGTCCAGGCTTGAGCAAAACAGCCACGTGGATGAAAGGGGGGATCGCCATCAAAAATCTCGCTGAGGCTGCCGATGCCATGTGCCGACAGGTGATTTGCCATAGGTTCTAAAAACTGACGCGCCTGCACAGGATTGCGATAAACCCGAAAATGCGCCCGCACAAACGGTCCTAACAGCCAACCCCAAACGGTTCCCTGATGATAGGCTCCGTCTCGCTGCTGCGGAGTGCCACCATAGCGTCCTCGATAGTTGGGATGATCAGACGATAGCGATCGCAGCCCATGAGAAGTCAGGAGCGATCGTCCACACACATCCACCACGCTGCGCTGCTGGGCTTCGGTTAAAGGACTTTCGGGCAGCGAAACGGCAAAAATTTGATTCGGACGCAGCGAAGCATCATTGCCATCGGGCGTATCCAGCACATCGTAGCAGTAACCCAAATCGCCATTCCAGAAGCGATCGAAGCGGGCAAGGGTGCGATCGGCAATGGCGTCGTATTCCTGATGGGGCTTGCCCAGCCGACGGGCAATTTTTGCGATCGTACGGAGAGCGTTGTACCAAAGGGCGTTAACTTCGATCGGTTTGCCCAGGCGCGGCGTAGCTACCCAATCGCCTACTTTGACATCCATCCAGGTGAGCTGCGTTTCAGGAGTGCCTGCATAAAGTAAGCCGTCTGCCGGATCAAGGTGAATGTTGTAGCGCGTGCCCCGACAGTGCCAGTCGATCATCTCTGCCAGCACTGGAAAAAGCTCTACCAGCAAATCATCATCCTGCGTCGCCAGATAGTATTGGTGAATCGCTTCAAAATACCAAAGCGTTGCATCGACCGTATTGTATTCCGGTTCTTCTCCCACATCGGGAAAACGATTGGGCAGCATTCCCTGACTGACATAGGAAGCAAAGGTTCGCAAAATCGATCGCGCCACATCCGATCGTCCGGTCGTCAGGGTCAGTCCCGGCAGGCTGATCATCGTATCTCGTCCCCAATCACTAAACCAGGGATACCCAGCGATGATCGTTTTGCCATGCAGCACCTCTGGTTCTGGTAGAGTTTCTTCTGCATCCGCTGGCTCACTCGGCTGCTTTGCTGTTCCTGGAAGGGGTAATCGGGTCACCGATCGATTCACGACAAACTGATTGGCTGCCAGCACCAGACGACGAATCCAGGGAGGCGCGTCTTTTGCCCCAATGGGACGGTTGCTTTTCCAGAGGCTCAGCAATCGCTGCTCGTAGGTCTGGCGCAGTTTGAAAGCCGCAGAGCCATTGAGGCTAGCATGGGGATCTGTACTGGCAACAATCGTCACTGTTTCGCCGGGATGCAGGGTCAGGTGAAATGTTGCGGCATGAAGGTGATCTTCTCGATCGCTCAATCCCCGGTAGCGTTCCACTTCTAAGAAAAAGTTGTAGTACCACTCATGCAGCGTAATCACCTCTGCCCGATCGCTAAGCAGGAAAAAAGGAACGGCTTGTCCATGAGCCACGATAGACACGCCGCGATCGACCCGATTCACCTCCATCTGCCAGTGCAAACAGCGGGTATTGCCGTGATAATCCCGATAATTCACAAACGATTTGAGCATCAGGGCAAGCGGCTGACTCGATCGCACCAGCTCATATTGAATGTAGGTGGTATTTGCACCCTGCTGCATCCAAACTCGCTTTTCGAGCAGCGCATCGCCGCAGGCATATCGCCAGGTGGGAATTGTGTCGTTGACTGCAAAATGCTCTAAATATCGGTATCCCTGCGGATCAACATGACCACCATTCCAGCGATCGGTGCTGAGCGCATACACCTGGCGATCATAGTGGACAATTTCCTCTAGCTTGGTCAGCAGCAAAGTACGGGCGAGGGGTGGGTTAAGGGCGGCAACCAGTAAGCCGTGATAGCGACGGGTTAGCACTCCTGAAACCGTCCCCGCCGCAAATCCGCCGATGCCATTGGTGACTATCCATTCGCGTGATCCTGCCAGGTCGAGATCGCCGCAAATTTCTCGCCCAAATTCAATATTCATAAAACAAGTCAAACAAACGGTGTAAGGTCAAAGGTCAAGCTGCGCATCCCAGGACCGGAGTGAGGTTGGGTAGACGCAGCAATGGGCTGGAAGAGAACCCAGAAGAGGAACGCTATATTGAGTATGGGATGTGAACCCTGTAAAAATCCTGTGAGGATACTTAAGAATTTTGAATTCGATCGATTCACTCCCCTCGAATGGATTGCCCTGGCGATCGGGAATTCGCGATTACACTGGGCTTGGTTTCAAAAGGGAGAGCTGATCGCTGCCTGGGATACTGCTCATCCTGCCCTGGAACTTGCCCCGCTAGCATTTTTCCATCAAAACTCCAATTTGCCTGCGGATGCGGCTTTCGCTGACCTTCCGATCTATATTGCTTCGGTCGTTCCTGCCCAAACTGCCTTCTGGCAAACCTGCCCCCAAGCCCAACTGCTGACGCTGGAGCAAATTCCGCTGCGGGGGCTTTACCCGACGCTGGGGATCGATCGCGCCCTTGCCCTCTGGGGAGCTGTCGATCGTAACAAACTGCCTGCTCTGGTGATCGATGCTGGAACTGCTCTAACTTTTACGGGAGCAAATGCTCAGCAGGAATTCATCGGGGGCGCAATTCTACCCGGGCTGACGCTGCAAAGACGATCGCTTTCTGACCAGACTGCTGCCTTGCCCCTGATTCAACCCAGCAAAAAATTACCGCCGCGCTGGGCAAAAACGACTGCGGAGGCAATTGGAAGCGGCATTTTCTACACCGTGCTGTCAGGAATTAAGGATTTTATTTCAAACTGGGAACAGGAATTTGGTCAAGGCGCAATTGTCCTGACTGGCGGCGATGCTCCTTCATTAGTGCATGGACTGAAGGCACAACATCCAGAATTAGCACAAAAAATCACGATCGACCCGCATCTGCTCTTTAGAGGAATGCAGGCGATCGTGGAGCAGGGTTAGTTTTCAGACGATTATTTCAGCGGGGAAGCTGCTTCGCATCGATCGGGCAGCTGAGCGTAATCAATTAAGCTGGCAAAAGTGGACGGAATCCGTGCTTCACCGATACTTGACCGATCAGATCCATTTTCTCGAGCGTAATCTGATTGCGTCCCCAGGAGAAGTTGGTGTGCAGCTTCTCAAACTCCAGCAGCATCGATTCTGCAAAGCAGGCAAACAACTGACGCGCTGGAACGTCCATATTCACGATCCGCATGATCCGCCAGTCGATGTCGAGCGAATGCTCCACAATGCCGCCATTCAGCACATAAACACCCGGATGCTGAATCTTGGTTCCCAAATTCTTGGGATAGCCGCCGTCTATTAGCAAACAGGGCTGTTTTAGCGTGGTCGGATCAATCTCCACACCCTTTGGCATACTGGCAACCCAGACAATAATGTCTGCCTGAGGCAGTGCTTCTTCCAAGTTCAAAATTTTGCCGCGCCCCAGCTCTTCCTGAAGTGCCTGAAGCCGTTCCTGGTTACGAGCGATCAGCAGCAATTCTGCGACATCGGTACGGGCATCAAGCCAGCGACAAACTGCACTGCCAATGTCTCCCGTTGCTCCGCAGACCGCTACGGTTGCCTTTGATAAGTTAATACCAAGCTGACGGGCTGCCTGCTCCACCTGACGACAAATAATGTAAGCCGTGTGGGTATTGCCCGTGGTAAATCGTTCAAACTCTAGCTTGACGTTTCGCACCTGGGAAATTTGCTGCAAGTTGAAATTCTCAAAGATAATCGAAGAGAATCCACCCAGCGCAGTGATATTGATGCCGTGTTTTTGGGCGTGCGCCATCGCATTAATAATTTTGCGGGTCGCTGCCTTGATCCGGCGCGTTGCTAGCATTTCCGGCAGAAAACAGGATTCGACGTAGCGACCTTCAATTTGCTGTCCAGTGGCACTGGTCACTTTGATGGTATCTACGATTTGGGGCGGTGCACTGCACCAAAAGTCTAAACCCTGGTCGGCATATTCGGGATAGCCCAGGTCTCTTGCAACCAGTTGGGCGTGTTCTAAGCTTGTCAGATGACCAATTAATCCAAACATGGACAGCAGCGAGCCTATGTCTCGAATGGCAAGGAGGACAGTGAACAGGAGTGTTGTTAAACACCCCTCAAAATACTACACAATCTGGGGTAATCGAAATAAATCTTTAGAAGGATCGCTTCTGGTTTAATCGGGGTTACGCTCCTGTTCCAGGATACACGGTTCACTAGCAGCACTGGGTCGCCGACTCTCCCATAAACTGGACAAAATCCAATTGTTATTCAGAGAAAATTGCTTTTGTTGGGCTGACCTGTGGATTCCCCGGTGGGTTTGCCTGGGACAAGCGAGATAAAAGCGGTGCAGCAGACAGCAGCGTTTTCGTGTAGGGATGCTGAGGATTGGCAAACAGGGCATCCGTTTTACCCAGCTCGACGATTTTGCCCGCATTCATCACTGCAATGCGATCGCACAAAAACCGTGCCACCCAGAGATCGTGCGTAATAAACAGGTAGGTCAGGTCAAATTCCTGCTTTAGCTCCAGCATCAAGTCCAGCACCTGCGCCTGCACGCTCGCATCCAGCATACTCACAGGCTCATCGCAGATCAGAAGCTTCGGTCGCGTAATCAGGGCACGGGCGATCGCGACACGCTGCTGCTGTCCGCCAGAGAGGTCTTTAGGATAGTGGTGGTAAAAGTCGATCGCCGGAGTTAGACCGACGCGCTCCAGCATTTTTTCCGCTTCGGCTTTTGCGGCTTTGGGTGTTGCCAGTTTGTGGATCAGCAGGGGATCGGAAATGCTTGCTCCTACCGTCATCAGC
>NZ_JACJOR010000130.1:0-18620 GCF_014695615.1 Leptolyngbya sp. FACHB-711 | reverse complement strand
TAGGAAGCAATCTACTCCTTAAGATAAGTTGCGTGCTGAGCAATCTCTGCAAGTAGGACCGCGAAGCAAACTGGCTTCGTTCCGGCTGAAGAATCAGCCCATGTGCAGATTAGCTCACCGTAGCTCAAAAAGTATTACTGCTAGCATTAGCGACTGGTCATCAGCATTCCTTTCACCCTATCCTGCATCTCTCATTAGATTTGTCTACTGTAGGCACTTCTCCCTATCTTCCAGCATCAGTATTAATTCAGTGTTGACAACGCTGAAACTGTGCCATTTTGAGCATTAGTCTATTCATCTTCAAAATCTAGTTCCAATCTAGTTTCAAATCGTGATGGCTGAAGATTGTTCAGGAGTGCTGCCAGTAGCAAACGCTATTGGAGATGCAGATAGAAGTGCGATCGAAAGAGTTGAGTTACGCCTAGAGTGAGTTGTTTGCCCAGATGGGCAACTGCCAGCATTAACTGATTCGCTGAGTTATGGGATCACTATGACGACATTTGACGAGATTTACCAATTTTTCAGAAATCCACCGCCATTCTATCTGAACAAGGAACTGGCAGTCTGCTATGTTCTAGCCGTCTTACTGCGACGGGACTCCTACGGGACAGAGTTAATCAGCCTGCTCGAACATGAGTATCCAAACTATCGGTTATCCGATACGGTGCTCTACAGTGCCCTCAAGTTTCTGGAAGACGCAAACGCGATCACCGGATACTGGAAAAAGGTAGAGGGGCGGGGTCGCCCGAGACGAATGTATCAGATTTGCCCTGACTGGCACCAGCAGGCCCAGGAGCTTTCTCGGCTCTGGTATGGCTATGCAGGTCGCCCAGCACAGGTGTCCCAGCAGTAAGTTTTAATTTGCTCATTCCATCAGTTCGTAAGTTGGGCGATACTCAGAAACGTAGTGGTCATCCGGTTTCGGATTGCGCTGTCGTTTCAAACGAGTGATTACCCGCTCTCCTGCTGATTATGCAAACGTCGATTCTTTCTTCTACTGCCCTGCTGACGCTATTGCTGTCGGTGGGGCTATTTTTCTTTATTCGTGCCTCCACTAAAGACCGCATTGAAGTTGCCCAACTGATGAGCGACCAATCCGAGGAATCGCTGCTCGACGGCCTGAAACAGTATTTCGCCGATCGCGCCTATCGTGTTATCTCACTTGATGCAGAGCAAAACCAGGTGACATTTGAGGGTTTTGTGCGCCCCAGTTTGTTTCTGGCAATATTCCTCAGTTCGCTGGCAGCGATCGGCATTTTTTGTTTGGTGCTGGTGCTGTCTTACCTGTTTCCCGCCGCCGGAAACTGGCTGCTGCTGCTCGTGCTGCTGGCTCCTGGAGCAGGGGTTTTCTACTGGAAAAAATCAGGACGATTGGAACAAGTCGCTGTCAAAGTCGAGCCAAATCAGGAGAGCCAAATCCATCGCCTGCTGACTGTCACCGCCCACCGAGACGAACTGGCAGAACTGCGGCGATCGTTAAACCTGAAGTCTGCCGAATAACTTCATGCTTATCTGCCATCAGAGTACCCGTCCTTAGAAAACATTAGAGCAGTCGCAGAAGTCCTACATTGCCTCCCCATCTATCCATCTCCCCATCTCTTTCCCCTTGTTCCTCCGCTACTCCACAAACCCTGATCGCCCCTCCTGCGTCTCAATCAAACTCTGCTCCAATTCCTCCCAGTTGCGATTCTCAATCTGATGAATCAGGCGATCGAGCTGATTTCGGTACTGAGCCAGGGCATGAAGCAGGGCAGGCTGGTTGTATCTTGCCATCATCACCCCTAGTTCTGGATTGCCGCCGCCAACCCGACTCGTATCCCGGAAGCCAGAGCTTGCAAGTTTCTGCGCCAGATCTAGTACAGCAGCATCTGATTCACTGAGGCAGGCAGAAATCAGGCTAGCACTGATTATCACAGGCAAATGAGAGATCCAGGCAACGGCGCGATCGTGTTCAGCAGGCTGGCACTGATAAAGGCGGCACTGAAGTGATTGCACCAGTGCTGCAACAGTTTCCAGGGCAGCAGGTGGGGTGGTGTCGATCGGAGTGAGGACGTAGGGACGATCGACAAACAGATCGGCTTGGGCGGCATCGAGTCCACTTTCGGCAGTGCCTGCCATCGGGTGTCCGCCCACAAAATTACGCCAGCGGGGAGCGATCGTTTCGACAACAGAGGCTTTGACCGACCCCACATCAGTCAGAATAGTATTGGGATTCAGGTGCGGAATGAGCTGCTCGACCGTGGATTCGATCGCTCCCAGCGGTGTACAGAGAAAGACCACATCGGCGGCTGCCATCAAGCTCAAATCCTGGCTGGCGTTGTCTACGATGCCTCGTGCTACGGCTTGACGACAGGTTTCTCCGCGACGGCTCACTCCCAGCAGCGTATGCTCTGAGAACTGCTGGAAATCGATCGCCAGTGATCCACCAATCAGCCCTAATCCCACAATGCCAATTCTCATGCGTGACCCATTACAGTTTGCTAGACTTTAGACTTCAGACCCAGGACACTCGACCTCAGCCGCAAGAATCAAGCATCCTGGTCTTATCGCTGCGGTCGCTCGTCTGCTGTTCGTCGTCTGTTTTTCCAAAGTCTATTGTCTTCTGTTTCCAGCCTACGATTAACTCCTAAGTTTTCCAGGCTACAAGTTTTCCCGCCCCCTCAAATCGCTCTGTAGATTCAGCGGTAGATTGAGATTGCTGCGGCATCATGAAATCCTTTACCGGGGAGAAGTTCGGCTTTTGTGATTGAAGTAGAAGTTCACCAACAACTGCGGGCGTTTCTGCGAGAGCAGGGCGAACCCTACTGGCAACACCATTTAACGATGGCGCGGCTAGTGGCGCGTGCGCTGCGCTTGGGCAGAAGTGCTTTGATTCAGGCGGGTGCGCCTTCGGGCTATCACGGGCGGTATCGACTGAGCTATTTAATGCCGCTACTGTTGTGGGAAGGGTCGGCAATTCTGGTGGCAAGCGAAGCTGTTCAGCAGCGACTTCTCATGGTTGAGATTCCGCGACTCCAGCAGTGGATTCCGACGCAAAAAGAAATTCGGACGGGTGATCGCTGGCTGGGCGCAGGGTTTGAAGGGCTGCTGTTGACCTCGCCTCAGTCTTGGCTATCCGATCGCCTGCATGGGTCAGGACGCTTTCCGTCCCAGATTCTTACTGTGATCGATGGCGCAGACGATCTGGAGCAGTGGACGCGAAACGAGCTGACGCTCAGCCTTCAGCCGCAAAATTGGGACGAACTGATGCAGACCTGTCCCCAGCAGGCGGATCTGATTCGCGATGCGCGGGTGCAGTTGACCCGATCGATTTTTCAGCATCCGGTGAACCCCTACGATCGCTATTTGGTCGAAGCGTCAGAACAGGAGATTTTTAGCGAACTTTACCATCGGCTTACCGCAGGCATCGAGCAGCCATTGCCAAGTTGCTGGAATCAGTTCTGGCAGTCTTGTCAACAATCCAGTCAGCTTTTGTGGGCAGAGGTGATGCGGCCACAGGGACAGTTTTCGCTGCTCACGGCTCCTGCAGAGGTGGCAGATTCGCTTCAGCCTGTCTGGAACCAGCAGCCGATCGTCCTGATTGGTGGCGTGCTTGATCTAGACACCGAAGCCACCATTTATCGCCAACGGCTCGGGTTGCCCGATCTCACCTGTCTTAAGTTTTCGCCCGATCGCCAGCACGAATTAATTCAGCTCTATCTGCCAGACGGCTTACCGATGCCCAACACGCCACAGTTTCAGCCTGTGCTAATGAGTGAACTGCGAACCTTGCTGGGCGCAACTCAAACAGCAAATCAAGGCTTGACTGTCATTCTGATTGGCGACACGCCGCTAAAAGCGCAGGTTGGTTCAATGCTGGCAGCCGAGTTTGGCTCCCGCGTTCAGGTCGAGCGAACCTGTCTAGACGAGCATGGAATTCTGGTGGCAGGCTGGGACTATTGGCGGACTCATCAAGCCGTGTTGCCCGCGCCCCATTTGCTGGTGATTGCGACGCTCCCCTTTCCTTCACTCGAAGATCCGCTGGTTGCCGGACGAGTGACACACTATAAACGATCGCGACAGGACTGGTTTCGTCTATTTCTGCTGCCGGAAGCATTGAGCGAACTTCAGAGAGCCGTTGCCCCGGTGCGAGAGGCTCAAGGAGTGGTGGCACTGTTGGACAACCGGGTAAACCATCGCAGCTACGGACAGCAGATTTTATCATCGCTTAGTCCGCTTGCCCGGATTAACTATGTTGATGCAAGCCTTTTTGCCTCGCTTGAAGGATTCAGCCTGAGCGAATAGCGTTTGGTCAGCCCAACACACTCATCGGCAAGTTCGCACGATATTATCAAAGGTGGCAAGTTTAGCTGTGTTGATGTCGGAGAAGCAGTATGGGTGACGCAAAACGACGCAAGGAAATTTTGGGCGATCAGTACGGACAGGAAGGCAACGTTTACCCCTGGCTGCCGCTGAAAAAAAGCCAAGCGCAAAAATTTGTGCAGTGGACCACTAAAGGAGCCTGGATCGGCATTGGCGCACTGGTCGCTTACTGGGTAGTTGTTCGCTTTGTGGGTCCCGCGTTCGGCTGGTGGGAAGTGATTTAACCCGCGACACCTTCAGTTAGGACTGCGATCGTCCTGCTATCAAAATTCAATCACAGCCCCGGATAGAATTGGTGCAAAATACAACCACGCAAAGCAATCGTGCAAAGTTTAACCTCGAAGGAGGCAGCTTGCCAAGTGAGCCAGTTGTAGAGTAGCCCGGTTGCAAATCGATCCGGGGCAGAAGTCCAGCCCTAAATTTTCAAAAGCTGCTTATACTGAGCAGATTATATAATGTGGAACATAAATCTGAAGGAATTCTTCAATAACCTAGAAGTGTTATTCTGAATACCTCATTGGGCAGGTTTTATAAACTACCTTTTGCTAGAGGACTAATTTTCCTTTATTCCTTACTCTCTGAATAATTTCGTTTCATTCTTTCAGGCAATTCATTATTTTCTCGCTAGGGAAAAACCTGACCACCTGAGGCAAATCTTAAGAAATTGTAAAGATACAAGATTTTGTGGTAAGTGTGGTGATAGGAGGTCAAGTTAATGTTTCTTAGACTTGCAGAGCAACATCGACAATTTGTTCAAGACTTGGTGATGAATCTTCAGGCTTTGGCAACGGTGCTAGAGCAGCGGGGCTACTTGGCATCCTGCTATACCTGCGGTGGGCAAATGAACAGCGCATCGTTTATGGTCAGTCTGGCGGAAAATCACCTGATTCGGTTTCTTGTATCCGATTATGGGATCACCTGGACTGAAATGCGAGACGATCGCGAACTGATGAAACTAGAAGGGGCAGAGGCAATTAGTCAGCTTCAGGAACTCGCTAATCTGGTGAAATATCAAATTAAGCCGTCTGATTACCGTTTGAACGCCCTCCAGCCATCTTAAATGTTCTAATTGGGTTGAATCTCAAGGCAGCGATCGAGTTACTGTTTCCGTCGTTGTTAGAGTGACTGAGCGAATTCCCTGCATGATTTATCCTGCGATAGCAGCATCACAATTTCGTCAATCGTCTGTTGGGCTTTTCCAGGTGGTGTGTTCGCCTGATTCACAACAATGCTAAAGACGATCGCAGGACGATTGCCCCGATTCAAGTAGCCCGATAGAGCAGCAGTGCCGCCGAGTGCGCCTGTTTTTCCCTCTAACTGACCTCGAACCGAGGTTTCGCGAAAGCGATTTTGTAGCGTTCCCGAAATTCCAGCGACCGAAAGCGACCTGCGATAAGGCAGCGCATTATTGGTCTGCGCCATTGCTTGAAGCGTTTCCACAATTGCGGCAGGGCTGACCCCATTGTGGCGCGATAAGCCTGAGCCGTCTGCCAGCACATAGCTATCAGATTCAATTCCGAGGCGAGTGAGACTAGCCCTGAGGGCAGCGATTCCGGCTTCAAGGGCAGATTGCGATGGATCTGGGCTGTCTGCCCCTAGCGATCGCAGCAGAGCCTCTGCGTACAGATTGTTGCTGAACTGGTTTGTTTCGACTAGTAACTCGCTCAAGGGCAGCGACTGAACGGCAGCGATTTCCGCTCTGGTTGCGATCGGTGCATCATCAGCATGGGTGAGAAGCTGAGTCTGGTTCACCTCAATTCCAGCCGACCGCAGCGTTTCTGCAAACTGACGCAAAAAGTTTTGTCCCGGCTGCGGGATCGAGACCGCAACAGGTTCTGATGCTGCTCCGGCACGAAGCTGTCCAGCAACAGTAAGAATCGGCTGACTGAGATTCCGTCCCACCGAGACAAATTCTGGCGCGTCTGATGCCACCGTTCGCGATCGATTCACGATTTGCCATCCCTGCGCCTCTGACGGCTGATCCCAAACTACCTGAAGCGGTTGACCGACCTGCTGGGGCACGAGCGTGAGTCCGATCGCGTTCTGGTTCAAAATCAGGCTGTTCACAGGCGCACCGTAGCCTGCCTGAATGTCTTCCCATTCCCACGAGGGATTGACCGCATCACCACGAAAGTAGCGATCGTCCCCTACAAGGGTGGCAATGCGTGTGATGCCTCGGTCGCGAATCTGCTGTGCCAGAGCTTGAAGCTGGGCATGGGTCAAGCTGGGATCGCCCCTACCAACTACTTGCAAAACTGCGCCCTCTGGAGTTGTCCCCACCTGATAAATTGAGGTGCGAATCCGAAACTGCGCTCCTAGCTGAGTCAGAGCCGCTGCGGTAGTCAGCAGTTTGACGTTTGAAGCCGGGACAAGATAGCGATCGGGATTGCGAGCATAAAGGATCTGGGGATCTGCTTCCAGCGTTTGCGCTAAAATCCCCCACTGGGATCGCTGAAACTCTGGGTGATCGATGAGACGATCGATTTGCTGCACCAGGCTCGCGGCACAGACTGAGGCGTTCACTAAAATGGGTTGCTTCGGAGTTGCGCTTTGTGCCGATCGCATCCCAGCCATAAAGGTGAGTAGCAGACAGCCTACGCTAACCCAAGCGGTAAACGGTTTAATTGACATTCGTTCAGCTACTTTCGATCGTTTGTTTCCTGGCAAATATTCGAGTGGCTACGATGATCCCCATCCCAAGTGCCCCTTACTGCTCGTTTCGTTTACGGTATATCCGCAAGTTACTAGAGATTAGGTTTGAACTTTGCAGCCCCCTACATCCCCTATTGCTGGGGGACTTTGAGAACTGAGGAAAACTGAAGAAGGCTTGGTTACCTATAGAATTGGAGAGCCAGGAAGGCGTTTCTGAAAGCCGTTTCAGCCCTGATTAGCCATCATGTGCCAGCCATTGTGTGTACAGAATAGCCAATGTCATAAGGAGACCTTAAACGCCTTGCAATAAATACCTTACGGTTTCAAAATTCCCGAAAATTCGGGGATTTAGGAGGCGATGCAAGACATCTACTACTGTTCAATCTACCGCTTGCTCTTCATGAACTCAGCAATCCGCTCGACTGCCGTTTCTAGAATCGAGGGATCATGCACCAGCGCAAATCGCACATAGCCTTCGCCAGACTTGCCAAAGCCTGATCCCG
The DNA here is from genome assembly GCF_014695615.1 of Leptolyngbya sp. FACHB-711. Classification (NCBI taxonomy): domain Bacteria; kingdom Bacillati; phylum Cyanobacteriota; class Cyanophyceae; order Leptolyngbyales; family Leptolyngbyaceae; genus Leptolyngbya; species Leptolyngbya sp. FACHB-711. Next base: position 11,103 of record NZ_JACJOR010000130.1, on the reverse strand, counting down.
GTGCGACGGCGACTCCGGTTTGTTCGACTAAGTCGATCGCAAACTGCATTGAATTGATTGCCCAGGGATCAGGCAATTTTGCCCAGACATACATGGCAGCTTGAGGCCGAGGAACCTGCCAGCCAATGCGATTTAGGGCATCGACAAAGGCATCGCGACGCTGTCTGAAGGTCTCCACTGCTTGGGCAACGGCTTCCTGAGAACCCGAGAGGGCTTCGATCGCACCATTCAAAATGCCCAGATACTGATTGAAATCAACCACTGCTTTGACTTGCCGGAGTGCCCGGATCAGTTTTGGGTTGCCGATCGCATATCCCACCCGAAAGCCACCCATGTTGTAGGACTTGGACATGGTGAAGAACTCGATCGACACTCGCTTTTGGGGATCGGCTTGAAGGACAGAAGGCGGGGGACTGCCCTCAAAGTACAGATCCACATAAGGGAAGTCATGCACCAGGACGAGATTGTGCTGATTGCAGAAGGCAACCGCCTGCTTAAAGAAATCGATCGATGCAGTTGCCGTAGTGGGATTGTGCGGATAGCTCAACACCATCATTCGCGCCTGTTCCAAAACGGGAATCGGAACATCTTCAAAAACTGGCAAAAAATTGTTTTCTGCCAGCAGAGGCATGGTGTAGATTTGTCCACCAGCTAAGTGAACACCGCCTGCGTGGGAAGGATAGCCCGGATCGAGCAGCAGGGCAAAATCGCCCGGATTCAGAACAGCAAGCGGTAGGTGGGCAGTTCCCTCTTGAGAGCCAATTAAGGGCAGGACTTCCGTTTCAGGATCAACGAGTACACCAAACTTGCGCTTGTACCACTGAGCTGCCGCCCGCCGAAACACCCCCGTGCCATGAAACAAGAGATAGCCGTGGGTTGCGGGATCTTGCAGCGATCGGGCAATGGTATCCAGTACAGGAGCAGGGGTAGGCAGATCGGACGATCCAAGGGATAGATCAATCACGTCCAGTCCGGCAGCTCTGGCTTTTGCCTTTGCCCGATCCATATCAGCAAAAACGTTGGCTTGCAGGGGGGTGAGGCGATCGGCGAGTTGCATAGAAGACATCGAATAAAGGACTGCCCCAAACGGGCGATCGATGGCTAGCCGCTAATTCAGCCCAGTTACGAGAAATTCTTCGACTTTCTGTTTGCTGATTGCGCCCTCGCTTGCGTCTACCATTTCTCCATCTTTGAACAACCGCAGCGCAGGCACACCTTCAACCCTGCACCAAGCCACCGATTCCGGGTTGGGGTCTACTTCCATTTTGACCACTTTCAGACGATCACCGTACTGATTCGCTGTCCAGTCCATAACCGGAGCCATGAGCCGACACGGACCACACCAGGATGCCCAAAAGTAGACCAGGACAGGCTGAGCCGCGCTCAAAACTTCACTGGAAAACTCTGTATCTGAGATCGTAACGACGCTACTCATGAGAATAAATAGAGGAAATCTTAATAAACATCCTTTTCTAGATTACCTGCCTGGAATGCCAATTCGGAATTCGGAACTCGAAAGTCGGAATTGTGAGGCGATCGGCAAAGATCTGAATCAAAGGCAGAAACTTCTGTCAATCGGCTGCGTCAAAACAAAAGAGACTGAACCTCAAACGTGAGGGTGTGAGGAGTTCCTAAAATTGGCGGATGGGTTGTCGATCAAATTTTGGTCACGCCCATCCGCTAGTTATTTGTGCCAGGCTAATTATTGTGTGCCAGACTACTTCATCGTCCAGGCACTTACCGCTAAGCGGCCCCAACCAATGATGAAGGCAAGTCCGCCGATCGGCGCAACGGCTCCCAGAATTTTCACACCAGACAGGCTGAGGGCATACAAACTGCCGCAAAACAGCACCACCCCGACGATAAAGGCAATACCCGCCGCATTCAGCAGTGACTGAGCTGCTTCGGGACGGGTGAGCAGGATAGCAACTGCCACTAACGCCAGCGCGTGATACATCTGGTAGCGAGCCGCCGTCTCAAAGACTTCCTGAGCGCGATCAGTGAGTTTACCTTCCAGCGCGTGTGCGCCAAATGCACCAGCCGCAACGGATAATCCACCCAGGACTGCGGCGATCGTCAGAAATATCTGCATAAGTGCCCTACTTTCCCAATGATTCGAGCAGATTCCTTGACCGCTTCCACGGGTTATTTCACTGCTTCCAGCAGGCGCGAGAAGTAGAAGCGAGTTTTGGTCATAGCGTTTCGCTTAATCGTCCAGCCGTTTGCTTCCAGAGCCTTGACGATATTCGCTTCCCGATGCAGGTAGGCGCGAGTTGCTTTGCTGGGACCGGGGAAGAATTCGCCGATTTTCTTCAGCACATCATAGAAAACCGTTTTGGGCGCGAAACTGATCAGAACCCGCGATTCGGCAAGCTGGCTTAGATGAGTGATCATCTCCATTGCTTTGTCCTGCGGATAGTGAATCAGCACATCCAGACAAATTACGGTGTGATAGCTACCGCTCAGACTTTCCAAATCCTGGACCGCAAAAGTAGGATTCTCGGACTGTCCCAGAGTTGCCTGCGCCCGCTCTTTTGCCTCGCCTACCATCTTCTCGGAAATATCACTGGCAAAGACTTTTGCGCCCATTTCCGCCATCGGAATGCTGAGACTTCCCACGCCGCAGCCCGCATCGCAAATCGTCATGCCTGCCGTGTTGCCGTCCGATCGCAGCCAGTCCAGAACCGTATCGACCGTGCGCTGGTGTCCCAGACGAATATCAAGCTGCACTTTGTTGACTTCGCCATCACCATAAATTCGCCGCCAGCGATCGAATCCGGTCGCGTTGAAGTAATCTTTTACGATCGTTTTATCGTCTGTTGCCGTCATGACTCCAAGCAATACCTGATTTTTAACAAGGGTTGTCTCATAACTGATTGTGCCTTAGATTGGGTTCCGCTTGGGCTTTAGATCCAGCAAAAACCAAGCCTGCATTTCCCTTTTCGAGCGACAATATCCCCTGTTGAGATTTCTAATTGAATTTTCTATGGCTTCTCCCCTAGTTGGCATTATTATGGGCAGCGACTCCGACCTTCCGACAATGAAAGGGGCGATCGAAGCCTGCGAAGAATTCCAGATTGCCCATGAAGTCGGCATTGTCTCTGCCCATCGCACTCCTGAACGGATGGTAGAATATGCCCAAACTGCCCACGATCGCGGCTTAAAAGTGATTATCGCTGGAGCCGGAGGAGCCGCCCATTTACCCGGAATGGTTGCCGCCCTAACTCCCCTCCCTGTGATTGGTGTTCCCGTTGTGACCCGCACGCTTCAGGGCATTGATTCGCTTTACTCGATTGTGCAAATGCCCGCCGGAATTCCCGTAGCCACGGTGGCGATCGGCAATGCGCGAAACGCAGGACTTCTGGCAGTGCAAATGCTTGCCGCCCACGATCGAGATTTGCTGCAACGGGTACAGCGTTATCGGCAAAGCCTGAAGGAAATGGTGATGGAGAAGCAGGCGAAACTGGAGGAGGAGGGGTATCGGCGGTATCTGGAGGGGATGTAGGGGGTGTAAGGGGTGTTTGCGCGATCGGGAGCGGCAGAGCAGCAGTTCCCTTGATTCCTTTGATTCCCGCCAGAAGGGATTTTAGCTAAGGAAAAAAAGACACTAAAGACAATGGAATCGACGCATCTCAAGCAGTTTCGGCTGATGGCGCAGTATAACTCCTGGGTCAATCAGCACCTATATGGCTTGGCTCGATCGCTTTCAGAGGAGGAGCGGCGGCGGGATTGTGGGGCATTTTTTGGGTCAATTTATGGGACGCTGAATCATCTGCTGGTGGGCGATCGCATTTGGCTGGGACGGTTTGCAACCTGTACGTCCTACACTTTTCCAGCGTTGCAGCAGACAGATTTGCTGTTGAACTGCACTGATCTGAGTCAGGAGCTTTACCCTGATTTTGAACAGCTCTGGCAGGGGCGATCGAAAACCGATCGGGCGATCGAGCAGTGGATCGAGGAACTGACACCAGAAATACTGTCTGCGTCAATGCACTATCGCAATGTAGCAGGGACGATCGATCGAACCCATGCGCTGTGGTTTGCGATCGCCCATTTCTTTAATCATCAGACGCATCATCGTGCCCAGGTGACAGTGCTGCTGCAACAAATGGGCAAGGATTACGGCATCACTGACTTTTTGATGATGTATGACTCGGCGAAAGAAGCAGTGCAGGCCTAGCGGCACGGAATGTCTAAAAGCGGAATGTCTAAAACCAGTGCTTTGGATAGGGTTTGCGACAAACCAGATTGTTATAGGCGATCGTGCAAGTTACCATCACCAGCGAACCGAGTAGCACTGGAGTCAAAACAAAATGCCAGTCTGCATGACTCATCACGCCTACTAAAGCGACGGCTCCTCCGGGCGGATGCAAGGTGCGGGTTAGCTGCATGAGTTTAATCGCGGTTGCAACGGCAAATGCCATGACCCAGGGCTGGGAACCAAACAGGGCAACGCAGATCACACAGACCAGTGCTCCTAGAGAATTCCCACAAATCACATTGCGCGGTTGCGCTAGAGGACTTTCGGGCACGGCATAAACCAGGACAGCGGTTGCACCAAAGGGAGCTGCAATCAGCGGATAGGTTGTATGCATCGTCAAATACGCCAGCACCGCAATCCCAAGAAAGCTGCCTAACCAGGACAAAAGCGCTTGCTGAAAAGAGAAATGAGGCTGATAGCGGGAACTGCCGCCCAGTTTGGCAAGCTGACTTTTGAAGCGATTATCCCAGCGGGGAAACTGCTTCGCATCGCCCTGAAGTTTGGAACGATCGGTAAAAGCATCAACAAAACGAAGCCGCGATCGGATAGGGGAGTTCCGCATAGGAGCAATTGCCTCTTGCATAAACCAGATGAATAGAAGTCAGATGAATAAGAACCAGATGAAACAGATTTAATGGCATGAGAAATTTGCCTGGCCCCATCGGGCAATCCTCATCAGGAGCGGCGAACCGTCGAGCCAGTATTTGTACTTATGTCATCATATTCTGACATTCTGCTAAAGAGATACACCGAAAGTATCGATAACTACAGAAATTTCTTATGCAATTTATGGGGTAAAGCTGTCACCCTTATAACTCCCTTCCTACCCTCTCCTACCTCTCTACCTCTCACCTACCCTCCGACAGTTGCCGCTTTCCTCAAACACCCACTACAACTCACAATGTCCTTCCCCATCTCTTGATTCCTGCTGCTATGCCTGAAGTCTTTGGACAACTGCCTGTCATCGAGCCTGCCTGGACAGAACTCCAGCCGATTCAAACCGTTGAAAAACAGGAGCGCAAGGTTCTGCTGACCTGTGGTAATGCCGTCTTGAGCATCAGCGTACTGGCAGAAAACCTGATTCGCGTGCGTCTGTCGCCATCGAGCGAATTTTTGCCGCGCCGATCGTGGGCAGTGGCTCAAGAGGATAACGCTTGGTCAGTTGTGCCGTTCGAGATCGAGGAAACAGCAGATCAAGTTCAAATCAAAACTTCACAGATTCGGGTTGAAGTCGATCGCCAAACCAGACAAATCACCTGCTTCGACAAAGCCGATCGCCCCTTTGCTCAAGACATTCAGCCGATCGCCTGGCGAGAAAGCGGCATTGCTGCCTGGAAACACATCGAAACAGAGGAGCATTTCTACGGCTTTGGCGAGCGCACCGGATTTCTAGACAAACGATCGCAGGCCTATACAAACTGGACGGTAGACAGCCTCGACTACCATGCCCTCACTGACGAGATGTATCAGGCGATCCCGTTTTTTATTGCGCTGCGCCCTCAGCTTGCCTATGGGCTATTTCTTAATTCCACTTTCTGGAGTCGGTTTGATATCGGGGCGGCGCAGGCAGGAGTTTGGCAGATAGAAACCCAGAGTCCAGAACTCGACTATTACATCATTTATGGTCCGGCTCCGGCGCAAATCCTGACGACCTACACTGCCCTTACTGGACGAATGCCTCTGCCGCCAAAATGGGCGATCGGCTATCACCAGTGCCGCTGGAGCTATGCCTCTGAGGACGAAGTGCGCGAACTGACCCAAACCTTCCGTCAGAAGCAAATTCCCTGCGATGTGATCCATTTGGATATCGACTATATGCGGGATTATCGGGTGTTTACCTGGCATCCCGATCGCTTTCCCAACCCGAAGCAGCTCTTAAGCGATCTAAAGCAAAACGGTTTTCAGACCGTGACGATCGTTGATCCGGGCGTAAAGCTGGAATATCAGGGCAATTATGCAGTCTTCAACGATGGCTTAGAGAAAGAGTGCTTTGTGCGAACTCGTAATGGCAATCTATTTCAGGGCTATGTCTGGCCCGATCGTGCTGTGTTTCCCGACTTTATGCGAGCGGATGTGCGGCAGTGGTGGGCAAGCTGGCACAAAGAACTCACCGCAGCAGGTGTGGCGGGCATCTGGAATGACATGAACGAACCCGCCATGAACGATCGTCCCTTTGGTGATCCGGGGGTAAAAATCTGGTTTCCGCTCGATACGGCTCAGGGAGGAGAAGAGAACTCGACCCACGCCGAGACGCATAACCTGTACGGCATGATGATGGCACGCGCCGCCTGTGAAGCCATGCAGCAACTTAGACCGAATGAGCGATCGTTTATTTTGACGCGATCGGGCTATGCCGGAATTCAGCAATATTCAGCCGTTTGGACAGGGGACAATCATTCGCGCTGGGAATACCTGGAAATGTCACTGCCCATGCTCTGTAATCTGGGGCTATCCGGGGTCGCATTTGTCGGCGCAGATATCGGCGGATTTGCCGGAAACGCAACGGCTGAACTCTTTGCCCGCTGGATGCAAATGGGAATGCTTTATCCGCTCATGCGTGCCCATTCAATTCTCAAGAGTATGCGTCATGAACCGTGGGTGTTTGGCGCTCGGGTGGAGCAAATCTGCCGTCAGTACATCGAATTGCGCTATCAGCTTTTGCCCTACTTCTACACACTGTTCTGGCAGGCGGCAACCACAGGCGCACCCATCCTGCGTCCCTTACTGTACGACTTTCCCAACGATCCACAGACTTATGAGTTGGCAAATCAGGCAATGCTCGGTTCCGCAATCTTGGCAGCCCCGATCGATCGTCCCGGTCAAACCTGTCGCGTCGTTTATCTACCAGAGGGAACCTGGTTCGACTGGTGGACAGGTCAATCTCACAGGGGCAACACCCACATCCTCGCTGATGCTCCCCTGGAAACCATGCCGTTGTTTGTGAGGGCGGGGTCAATCCTTCCCATGATGCCCGTGATGCAATACGCCAATGAAACTCCACTCACGGAACTACGGCTGAAGATCTGGCAGGGCGAGGGCGAATTTACCCTTTACGAAGATGACGGACGCAGCTTTGCCTATCAGCAAGGAGACTGGGCAACAACCACTTATCGCGTCTATTCCGACAGCAATCAAACGATCGTCACAGTGCAAGCCAGACAGGGACAATGGCAGCCCCATCCGCGGCGCGTGATTGTAGAGTTAGTTGGCGTAGGCGAACAGTCTTTTGAAGAGGATGGAAGCGATCGGCGTTTGGTTTTCTAATATCGGCGCTTGGTTTTCTAATAATGATGCAGTTGCCTGATGAGCAGTTGCTAATGCTAAAGCGATCGACCCTTAACCTTTTGCTGCAATCAGCACCCCGATAAGCGATCGACCCGCTAAAATCAGATCTCTGTGTCGCCCCCTCACTCATCCACCCCCAATGGACTCCGAGCTACTCCAACTCTTCGTCAACGGAATCGCCGTCGGCAGCATTATCGCTTTAGCAGCCGTTGGTCTGACTCTCACTTACGGTATTCTGCGGCTGGCAAACTTTGCTCACGGCGACATCATGACCCTGGGCGCATATCTGACGCTGGTGTTTAACCTGAGCGGCATGAATATCTGGCTGTCAATTTTGCTGGGCGCAGGACTGACGATCGCCGTTGCCCTGCTTACGGAAAAGCTGCTCTGGTCGCCGATGCGAACTAAACGTGCTAGTTCTACCACGCTGATCATTATCTCGATCGGACTCGCCCTCTTCCTGCGAAACGGCATTATTTTGATCTGGGGCGGCGCAAACCAGAAATACGATCTGCCGGTTGTACCCGCGCTCGATTTGTTTGGAATACGCATTGCCCAGAACCGACTTCTGGTCGTAGGACTAACGATTCTTGTGATTTTTGGACTGCATTATCTGCTGCAAAAAACCAAGACGGGCAAAGCGATGCGAGCAGTTGCAGATAACGTCGATCTGGCACGGGTATCGGGAATTAATGTAGATCAGGTCGTGATCTGGACGTGGGTGATTGCAGCAGGCTTAACAGCGATCGGTGGCGGAATGTATGGCTTAGTAACTGCTGTGCGTCCCAATATGGGCTGGTTTCTGATCTTGCCGATGTTTGCCTCGGTGATTCTGGGCGGCATTGGCAATCCTTATGGGGCGATCGCTGGGGCGATGGTGATTGGCATTGCTCAAGAGGTTAGCACTTACTGGCTTCCCGCCGAATATAAGCTGGGCGTTGCACTGCTGCTTATGATCCTGGTGCTGCTGGTGCGTCCGCAAGGCATCTTCCGGGGCACAATGTAGTGGCTTGGTGCTGGATGAGACTTTTGCCCTGTAATTTTTGCCCTGTAATTTTGCCCTGCACAGCGAATTTCAGAAACTTACTTCTGCCACTGCTGAGTCTGGAGTGACTAAAAACTGGGGAGACGTACCGCAGTGTCAAACATCTAGCCGCCGACCATGCCCTAATCCTCAGCCACTCTGACTCAGCATCCCAGGAAACGCTACTTCAGAATACCGAAGTAGAAAGCAGCGACGATCAGATTGCCCGCCAGCAGGACGATCGCCCACAGCGTGCGAAAAGGATAGCCCGGTTTACCAGTCTTCGTTGTGGTCATGGTGATTAATATGCTCCATCATGAACAGTTAACTTACCTAGATGGTAGTGGATGAGTGTCACCAGTTTGAGCAGAATTTTGATCGGGTTAGGAAAACTTAGGAAATGAGTTTCTGTCTGAATCTGATTTAGAGGGACAGTGTCTACCCTGCCCTCATAGAACCTGGTCAGCAATTTCAGCAAACCTCTTACAATAGGATTCGTCCTTTTATCTTCGATCGATCGTGGCTCAAACCTATTACGCCAAAATTTACGTTACCCTGCGTCCCTCAGTGCTAGACCCGGCAGGAACCGCAGTGCAGTCTGGGGTAAAACACATGGGCTACGACAACGTGGAGCAGGTGAGAATCGGCAAATATATCGAAGTCACGCTCACCGCAGATAGCGAAGCCGCCGCCCAAACCCAACTCGATCGCATTTGTGACCAGCTTTTGGCAAACCCCGTGATTGAGAACTACCGCTTCGACATCATGACGGCAGCAGAAGCCGCCTGCTAACCTCCAAGGTGATTCTCGGAATTATTCTCGATTCACAAATTCCAGATAACGGCTGCTCAGTTCCTTTACTGCAAGCTCATAAAACTGCTTACCGTGTTCGGGCGTTGCCAGTGCCGGATTTGACCCCATTCTGCCGTCTGGATAGCGACGACGAAAATCGATCGCCCCATAAATTGGCTCACCAGAAGTGACTTCCGAGCTGAGGGTCGCTTGTTTAATCGCATTAGGATACACATACTGCGTCAGGGCAACCTCGCTGGGAGTCGCGTGTGAGCCTTCCTGGTTGCCGTATAGCTCCTGAGCCAGCTTATAGACCGAGCCGCACATATACCAGTTCGCAACGTGACACTGAACGCGATCGGCGTTCGGAAGATTTAAATCCGCTAATACCTGATAGCACTCCGAAAAGGCTGCCTTGAGCGTTGCCACATTGCCGCCATGCCCGTTGATGAAAAAGAATTTGGTGAATCCTGTGCGCACCAGCGAAGTCACGTAGTCTCGAATCACCAGCATCAGCGTACTTGGACGCAGGCTCACTGTTCCAGGAAAGGCAGTGTGGTGAAGTGCCATACCCACGTTGATAGTTGGGGCAACCAGGGCTTGTGTCGCTTCGCCAACGCCTCGCGAAACTGCCTCAGCACAAATTGCGTCTGTGCCAATTAATCCAGTGGGACCATGCTGCTCAGTAGAACCGATCGGAATAATTAGCCCTTGCGACTGCTGAAGGTAGGCTTCTACTTCTTGCCAGGTTGTGAGATGGAGTAACATAACGTCTCCGAAAGCTAAGCTTCTACTGTACTTTAGCCAACGGACAATCGCCCCAGAAGCACCTGTAAAGCGATTATCCCTCTGGATATTAAGCTGAATATTGAGAAGAATGAGCGTAGCGATAGGGGTTAGAGAATGTTTGAAACGTGATACCTGTGACCCAAACCGCTTCCCTAACTCTTCCCTTCCAAGGAAACCTTATTTGCTTTAAAATTCTTAAAGTCCCTTGAAGTTGACTTATTGAAGTTGACCGATTTAGGGGGACAATGCAAGGCCTCTGCGACTCCTTACCCACCCTCTTGGTATTGATCCCCAAACTGATCCCCAGACTGATACCCAAACTTTCTGTAACCTCGTTAAAATAATAGATAAAATTTACGAACTACACCCTGTGGGTGGCAGCGAACTGTAAATTCTAATAAATTGTCAAACTTGCCAAACTCAAACTGTCAGCCTCAGACCTGTCAAGCTCAGACAACGCTAAACCTGTCGGCCTCAGACCTGTCAACGTCAAACTCATCCATCGCGAATCTGTCGATGTCAAATGATCCGATGCCAAACGATCAGCCCCGCTGAATTCAGGTTTAGATTCCAGCCCGTAGCTCAGATTGTGACCAGTCCTTTATTAAAGATTCGACTTGACCCTCCACACCCCCCTTCACAATCCGGTATGCTCAGGCTTTAATTTGCATAAGCTCACCTTTCCCAGAGTGCGATTTTTATTCAACCGTTCCCCCTCATGATGAATCCTAAGGCTCTCTGCAATGTCAACCGTTCCGGGTCTTTTTTGCATCAGCCTCTCTGCCTACGCGATGAACCGTTGACCCGATCGTGCAGCTTGTTTTAGGGCTGCCTGTTCATTGCCATCCTTTGGCTGTTGCAGTGATTCGGACTTGGAATTTGCAGACTTTGATTGCTCAGGAGAAGCGATAAATGCTACACCGCAAGATCTATCAGATCTGTTGTGATGGAC
>NZ_JACJOR010000013.1:0-2323 GCF_014695615.1 Leptolyngbya sp. FACHB-711 | reverse complement strand
AATCCGGCAACGGGGGAAACGCTCAAGACCTTTGAGCCGCTATCCGATGCGGCAATTTCTGGCGCGATCGATCGAGCGCAGCAGACTTTTGAACAATATCGCGACACCGGGATGGCTCAGCGATCGCAGTGGTTACACCATGCTGCCCAAATTTTGACCGATAAACGAGAGCAGTACGGCAAGATGATGACGCTGGAAATGGGGAAGCCCCTTGCGGCCGCGATTGCGGAAGTTGAGAAATGTGCGCTGGTGTGCCGCTACTACGCCGACCATGCGGCTGAATTCTTGAGCGATCGAGTCATTCCGACCGATGCAGGCAAAAGCTTTGTGCGCTATCAGCCGTTGGGGATTATTCTGGCGGTGATGCCGTGGAATTTTCCCTTCTGGCAGGTGTTTCGCTTTGCGGCTCCGGCTCTGATGGCGGGAAATGTGGGCATTTTGAAACACGCCTCGAATGTGCCCCAATCGGCTTTGGCGATCGAAGAAATTTTGCTGGAAGCGGGATTTCCGAAAGGAGCGTTTCAAACGCTGCTGATTAGCGCAGATCAGGTGAGTCAAATTATTGCAGACGATCGGGTGAAAGCTGCCACGCTGACCGGAAGCGAAGGAGCGGGAGCTAGCCTTGCCAGCGGAGCCGGGAAGCAAATCAAAAAAACTGTGCTGGAACTGGGCGGCAGCGATCCATTTGTCGTAATGGAAAGTGCGGATCTGGAAACGGCGGTTGCTACGGCAGTCACAGCACGGATGATCAACAACGGACAATCCTGCATTGCGGCGAAGCGATTTATCGTGCAGGAGTCGATTGCCGATGTGTTTCTGGAAAAGCTCGTTGCTCGATACGCGGCTCTCAAAGTGGGTGATCCAATGGATGCCAATACTGAGATTGGTCCGCTGGCAACGCCCGGTATTGTGCATGAATTGGCCCATCAGGTGCAAACTGTGGTCGATCAAGGGGGAACGCTGCGGTATGGCGGTGAGCCGGATTCGCTGAAATTAAACGAATCCCTCAAGCGAGGCAATTTCTTTCCGCCCACAATTCTGAGCGATTTATCAATCGATGCTTCGATCGCTCAGGAAGAGTTCTTTGGTCCGGTGGCAATGGTGTTTCGAGTTCCTGATCTGGATGCTGCGATTCGTTTTGCCAACCATAGCCCATTTGGACTGGGAGCAAGTGCCTGGTCGCAAAATCCACAGGAAATCGATCGCTTGATTAACGAAATCGAAGCGGGATCGGTATTTATCAACAGCATGGTTAAGTCTGATCCACGTTTGCCGTTTGGGGGAACGAAGCGATCGGGCTATGGGCGAGAGCTGAGCGAAGAAGGCATCCGTGAGTTTGTGAATATCAAAACGGTCTGGGTCAAATAAGGGTGAAGCAAGGGTCACATGAGGAGTAACTTATGACTGAAATGACGACCGCCCAACTGCTGGTTCAATGTCTGGAAAACGAAGGCGTTGAATATGTGTTTGGGCTACCGGGTGAGGAGAATTTGCACGTTTTGCAGGCACTCAAGCAATCTTCGATTCAGTTCATCACGACCCGTCACGAGCAGGGAGCTGCGTTTATGGCGGATGTCTATGGGCGGCTGACCGGAAAAGCGGGGGTATGCCTCTCGACGCTGGGACCGGGTGCGACGAATTTAATGACGGGCGTGGCGGATGCAAACCTCGATCGCGCTCCCCTGGTGGCCATTACCGGACAGGTGGGAACCGATCGAATGCACATTGAATCTCACCAGTACCTCGATCTGGTGGCGATGTTTAGTCCGGTGACAAAATGGAATACCCAGATTGTGCGCCCCAGCATTACGCCGGAAGTGGTGCGTCGCGCCTTTAAGATTGCCCAAACCGAAAAACCGGGAGCGGTTCACATCGATCTGCCGGAAAACATTGCCGCCATGCCCGTAGATGGGAAACCGCTGCGCCCCGATTCGCGGGAAAAGGTCTACGCTTCGTTTAGTAGCATCGAACGGGCAGCCGCCGCGATCGATCAGGCAAAAAATCCGCTGATTCTGGTGGGAAATGGCGCAATTCGTGCCCATGCCAGCGAAGCATTAACTCGATTTGCCTCCGAACTCAATATTCCGGTTGCCAATACCTTTATGGGCAAAGGAGTGATTCCTTATCAACATCCGCTAGCACTTTGGTCAGTCGGACTTCAACAGCGCGATTATATTAATTGCGGCTTCGACTATACCGACCTGGTGATCTGCGTCGGCTACGATCTGGTGGAATATTCGCCCAAACGCTGGAACCCCACAGGCAATACGCTGATCGTCCATATCGACATGAAGCCTGCTGAAGTAGACAGCAGCTATACTCC
>NZ_JACJOR010000129.1:0-8611 GCF_014695615.1 Leptolyngbya sp. FACHB-711 | reverse complement strand
TTTATGCTCAGTATCGATCGCTACAGTCAGGCAAAATCGCAGATTATATTCCCGAACTGGCGAAGATGAATCCTGACTGGTTTAGCATTTGCGTCACCACGGTAGATGGGCAGCAGTTTGGCGTGGGTGATCGGGAGCAGCAGTTCACAATTCAATCCATTTCTAAAGTGTTTGTGCATGGATTAGCACTGGAAGATCATGGGCGCGATCGGGTGCTGGCAAAAGTTGGTGTAGAACCAACCGGAGATGCGTTTAATGCGATCGTTTTAGATGAACAGTCGAAGCGTCCCTATAATCCAATGGTGAATGCCGGAGCGATCGCGACTACCAGTTTGATCAAGGGCAACGGCGCAACCGATCGTCTGAATCGAATGCTGACCATGTTTCAGCGATACATCGGACACGAACCCTATATCGATATGCCCACGTTTATGTCGGAGCGCACAACCGGGCACCGCAATCGAGCAATGGCGCATCTCATGCTCAACTTCGGCATGATCGACGAGAAAATCGACGAAGCATTAGACCTTTATTTTCAGCAGTGTTCGCTGCTCGTAGACTGTCGCGACCTGGCAACAATGGCAGCAACCCTAGCAAATCGCGGCAAAAATCCTTTGACTGGTGTTCAGGCGGTTCCGGCCTGCTATGTCCGCGATATCCTCAGCGTTATGTACACCTGCGGAATGTACAATTTTGCCGGAGAGTGGGCTTACAAAGTGGGACTGCCTGCCAAAAGCGGGGTGAGCGGCGGCATTATTGTGGTTGTGCCCGCTCGCCTGGGAATTGCAGTTTTCTCGCCCTTACTGGATGCAAGAGGCAATAGCGCCAGAGGCGTAAGGGTCTGCGAGGAGCTATCACAGCGATTTGGCTTGCATTTGTTTGAGTGTGTGATGCCCGGCTCCCCCTTCGGAAAGGACGCAATATCATGAAAGATTTTTCTGACAAAACAGTTCTCATTACCGGAGCATCGGGCGGCATTGGTTGCGCAACCTCGATCGCCTTTGCCGCAGCCGGAGCGACCGTCGCCCTGCATTATGGTCAGCGATCGGAAGCCGCAGCCCAGGTAAAACAGGAGCTTGCAGGAGAGGGTCACATTCTGGTGCAGGCGAGTTTAACTGACCCGATCGCAATCGAACAGATGGTGAATGAAACGATCGCCAAACTCGGCAAGATCGACATTCTGGTGAACAATGCTGGCGTCTATCAGCTTCATCCACTGAATCAAACGTCTTATACCGATTGGCAGCAGGTTTGGCAGGAGACGATCGGCGTGAATTTGATCGGGGCGGCAAATGTGGCGTATTGCGTGGCGCGTCACCTGATCGATCGACAACAGGGACGAATTATCAACGTCTCGTCACGTGGGGCATTTCGGGGAGAGCCAATTGCTAACGCCTACGGAGCCAGCAAAGCAGGATTGAATGCGCTTAGTCAATCGCTCGCTCAGCACCTTGCGCCCTATGGAATTGGCGTGATGGCAGTTGCACCCGGATTTGTGGAAACGGAAATGGCGCGATCGGTGTTGGAAAGTCCTGCGGGAGAAGCGATCCGTCAGCAAAGCCCATTTGGACGAGTCGCTACCCCGGAGGAAGTTGCACACACGATTTTGTTCCTAGCTGCAGAGGGATCGCTGTTTCTCAGCGGGGCGATCGTGGATGTCAACGGAGCCAGCTATTTGCGATCGTGAGATCTGCAATTGTGAGATCCGTGACTGTGAGATCTGCAATGGATGGATTTAGCGGATAACAGTTTGACATTGCATTCGGCAACGCAAAGGCGTATCAGTTTCAGCCGGAGTTTTGTCAATATATTCCATCACGCTGGCTTGATCCGCTGCCGATAAACTCTGGTAATAACGCAGCGCAGCATCGATCGAAAACGGGACGCCCATCTTATCAGGGAAATTTGGCAAAATGGCTGTCCAAACCACTGCGGCAATTCGGTTTGCCTCACACCATTCGCGCACGGTTTGATCCACGTTAATTTGTGCTGGGTATTCCTCGATCGAACTTCGGTTATTTGCTCGATCGATATAGCCAATATATTCTGTGGTCGTTCCTTCGCGTTGTTTGAGATCCTCGATTGCATCTTCTAAGTTTGTACAGGTACTAATTGCAAACTGTGTTGGGCACATTGCTCCATTTTGCGAATCAATCACAACTGTGAGCCGCTTGTTCTCAGCAATTTTGGAAAATTCGAGCGGCAAAACGGGACCACCTGTTTCCCAGGAACCTTCATAGCGTAAATTCTGCGGCTTCCAAATCAACGATCCCCAGCCTAATATTGCGATAGTCATTGTCAGTATTCACTCAATCCTTACTTGATTGTTCAATTTCTGATTCATCAAACATCACATGCGTGATGCAAATGCTGTGTAACGGTGAATGAAGCCTTTTGTCATCGTAACGAACTGAATTTATAAATTATTAGTTCTCAGGGAGGAGTTTGAGCCGCAAGGTTTTTCCTGAAATTCACACCAACTCTTGCAAATCCATTGCTAAACAGGACAGAATGCAGAAAAAGACGATCGCCTTTTACCATGCACTCATCCAACCTGCACGCATCGAATCCGCAAACCCTCCAAATGAATTCTGCTATCCATCCTGAGGCTAGTCCTGAAGCTAATCTTGCAGGCAATCCTGAAGCGCAACCCACGTGGAAAATTAAGCTTCTCTACGATAGTCAATGTCCGCTCTGTCTGCACGAAGTCAACTTTTTGCGGCGCAAAGATGCCGATCGCGGGTTGGTTGCCTTTGTGGATGTAGTGGCTGACGACTATGACCCACAGCTTCACGGTGGCGTAGATTACGAAGCAGCAATGGCACGAATTCACGCCGTTTTGCCTGACGGCACAGTGATTCAAAACGTGGAAGTTTTTCGTCGCGTCTATGAGGTGCTGGGCATGGGCTGGGTTTATGCCATAACCAAACTGCCGATCGTCGGCTGGATTGCGGATGCGGTTTATGGAATCTGGGCAAAATGGCGACTTCAGCTCACCGGACGGCCCAACCTGAAGACGATCCTGGCTGAGCGAAATCAACGGCTTTGCGAGACAGGGCGATGCGATATCGAACGCCGCTAAACGAGTACCTAGGCACAATTTGTTAGTGCTCAGGCACAATCTGTCCGGCTTTGACCGTGAGGATCTGCGAAGACTTGAGCCACTGGGCATCAAATGAGCCGAGATGGGTCGTGGTAATCAGCGTTTGGAAGTGATCTTGAATGGTTTCAAGCAATTTGTTCTGCCGGTTCAGGTCTAGCTCTGCCAGCACATCATCCAGCAGCAGCAGGGGGGGTTCTCCCACGATCGACTCAATCAGCTTTAGCTCTGCCAGTTTTAACGCCAGGACGAGGGTGCGCTGCTGTCCCTGAGAGCCATACTGCCGCGCCGGAGTTTGATTAATCGCAAACTCGATTTCGTCTCGGTGCGGTCCGACCAGCGTTGTGCCCTGATGCAGTTCGGCGATCGATCGCTGCTCTAATCGCTGCAAAAATGTTTGCTGCACAATGTCCGGGTCGTCTGCTTCGAGATGCACGTTGGGCAAATATCGCACTTCCAGAATTTCTTTACTGTCGCTGATTGCTTCATGCCAGGACTGCGCCACCGGAGCCAATCGTTCCAAAACTCGCGCCCGTCGCCGAATCACCCGTGAGCCGATCGCCGCTAGCTGGCTATTCCAGATTGCAAGTTGAGTGGGTTCGGGGGCAGGGGTTTCGCCTTCGAAGGCATCGCTGCGCTGTTTGAGAAAGGCATTGCGCTGCTTCAAAATCGTGTTGTACTGCTGCAAAATATAGGCGTAAACGGGTTCGAGCTGGGTCAGCAGGGTATCCAGCCAGTCGCGCCGCTCGCTCGGACTGCCCCGCACCAGATCCAGATCCAGGCTGGAAAACTGCACTGCATTCAGCACGCCCAAAAAATCAAGCTGCCGTCGTAGGGCTTCCCCATTTAAACTCACGGTGCGTCTGCCGTTGCTGCGAAGCATCAGCGATAGATCGATCGTGCCTGTGTCTCGCTCTAAGCTGCCCAGGATTTGTCCGATTGGTTCTCCTTCCAGCACCAGTTCTCGATCGCGCAGTGCCCGATGCGATCGAAGGGTTGCCAACAGCTCCACGGCTTCCAGCAGGTTCGACTTGCCCTGAGCATTATCGCCAACCAGGATCGTTTTAGGGGCAGAAAAGGTAATCTGCTGTTCCTGGTAGTTGCGAAAGTATTTTAGTTCAAGGCTTTTCAGGTACATCGGGAGCGGGCGGGGAGGGAGCCGGTAAAGGGGAGGATCAGGGGAGTGAGAGGATCAGGGGATGGAAGGTTCAATCATTGAGTGTATCGAATGCGCGATCGAACTTCATCTCTTTCAGGGTAGGACGAGAAATCAGGGTTCGGTTGCCAGGGTGAGCGGCAGGGTGAGCGTTACTGTTGTGCCCTGTGCCAGTTCGCTTTGAAGGTTGATTGTGCCCTGGTGCAGGTCGATCGCTTGTTGAGCGAGCGCGAGTCCCATGCCAAAACCCGCAGGAAAAGGGCTACTCGTTACATTGCTTGCCCGATAGAAAGGGCTGAAGACTTGCACCTGTTCTTCTGGCGGAATGCCAATGCCTTCATCCCGAATGCGGAGAATCAGTCGAGTCGGTTCGTAAAATAGCTCCAGCAGCACGGTTCCACCTGGGGGCGAGTAGCAAATTGCATTATCAAGCAGATGGTGCAGGGCTTGCTGAAGCAGAACTGGATCGATCGAGAGCTTGCCGGGAGCTTTTCCCCAGGGGACAAAGGTAATTTGATGCAGATTTTCGGGTGAGGAGAACTGTTCTATCAGATCACGGCAAAGCAGCGTGGGGTCGATCGCGATCGGCTGAAAGTCTGTGGGGAAATCAGTCAGGGGAACGGATAAGGCTTGCTGCATGAGCTGCGGGATGCGCCGGGTGGTTGCGTCAAGGATGGCAAGATGACGATCGTCCGATTTCGATCGCGGGGTTTTGCTGGTAAGCAGTCGCTGAGTTGCGGTTTGAAGGGCAGCGATCGTGGTTTGCCATTCTCTGGATAAAACAAGCGGGTGTTGAGGGTTGATTGCAGTTTGCTGATGCTCTTCGGTCAGGGCGGTTGCGAGCTGCGTTTTTTGCTGGAGTAGCTCGGCATGATTGGCTTTAAGCAGGGTCATCCGCTCCTGAATCTTTTCCTCAATTCCCTGATTCAGCATTTGCACCGCTGATTCGGCAGCCGTGCGAGAATCAATTTCCTGCTGGAGTTGGGCGTTTTGCTGCTGAAGCTGAGCCTGGAGCCTCCCGACTTTGAGATGAGTTTCAATCCGTGCCAGCACTTCGACCACCTGGAACGGCTTGGTAATGTAGTCTACACCGCCGATCTGAAATGCCTGCACTTTGTCCAGTTCCTCATCCAGGGCACTTAGGAAAATTACGGGTACGTTGCGGGTAATGGCATTGGCTTTCAGCAGTTCACACACTTTATAGCCGCTCATTCCCGGCATCACAATATCGAGCAGCACCAGATCGGGCACTTCTGCCTGCGCCGCGCTGATTGCCATCTGCCCGGAAATAACTTTTCGCACATCGTAGCCTGCATCGGTTAGCAGCGTTGCCAGAAACAGCAAATTATCTGGCAGATCATCCACAATCAAGATATTGCCGCCCGTCATTTTGTCATTGCCCAAAGGCGGCACGGCTGGGGAAGAGTCGCTGTCTAGCATAGGGCATCTGTGATCTCGATTAACTGCTCAAACTGAAGGTGGTCAACCAGATGGGCGATCGCTTCTCGCAAAGCCTGCTGCTCTGCTGGAATCTGATCAAGAAGCTGCCTGACTGATTCATCCCGGGCAACCCGCGCCGCCCAGTTGACTTGAGCAATCCATTCCTGAGGCATTCCCTGAAAATCTGCTGAATTGAGCACAGGCATCGCACCCGATCGAGCGTTCGCTGAGTTCACTGAGTTCGCTGAAACCTCGGCTGTGGATTGTTCGTAATAATACTTCACTCCAAGATGCTGCTGAAGCGTATTCAGCAAAACCTCCTCGGAATAGGGCTTAATGACAAAGTCATCGCATCCGGCAGCAAAGGCACGCTGTCGTTCTTCTTCAAACACGGTCGCGCTCACCGCGATAATTTTCGTAGTTTGCCGCTGCTGCTGCTGTTCCAGGGCACGAATTCGAGCGGTTGTCTCTAGTCCATCGACTTTCGGCATCCGCAGATCCAGCCAGATCAGATGCGGTGAGAAAGTTTGCCATTGTTCGATCGCCTTTACCCCACTGTGGGCAATTTGCACCTCAAAGCCTGCCAGGGTTAACCACTGCTGAGCGAGATTGGCATTGGCTTCGATGTCGTCTACCGCCAGAATGCGGTACGGAGGCTGACCGGGTGCGAGTCTGACTTTTAGATAGGCATAACGGTTATTCTGCTGGGAAATTTGCTTGCCATCGCTCTGAAGCGTCGCTGGGTTCTGCTCATGCCGCTGGGCTGGCTGATAAGGCAGCGTAAACTGCAAGGCTGTTCCCTTTCCGGGCTGGCTCTCGGCATTGATTTCACCACCCATAAGCTGAACCAAACGAGCACTAATGGTCAAACCTAAGCCGCTGCCCTGACGCGATCGTTCGCTGCTCTCGGTCTGCATAAAGGCTTCAAAAATTGAGTTCAGGTCTTCGGGTGCCATGCCAACTCCGGTATCCATCACGGTAAACTGAAGAACTGCAGGAGACTTGAACGTGGCCCTCAACGTAACGCTGCCATAAAGCGTGAATTTAATCGCATTGTCCAGCAGGTTGATCAACACCTGGCGCAGTTTGCCCTCATCGGCTTCGATCCAGGTGGGAATATCAGCGGCAGGATCAAGGCGAAGCTGTAGCCCCTTTGCCTTTGCCCGCATGTGAAAGATTGACTGAACGTTTCCCAGCAGATCGGGCAAATGAACCGGGCTTTGCTTGAGCGTGACTCGTCCTGCCTCGATCCGGGCAAGGGACAGCACATCGTTAATAATTTGCGTCAGGTGGTCGCCGCTGCGGTTCAGAACTTCCAGATATTCGCGCTCGATCGCAGTCAGATTAGGGCTACGGGTAAGCAGTTGAGCATATCCCAGCAGCGTACTCAGGGGCGATCGCAACTCATGGCTAATGTGGGATAAAAAGGTGCTTTTTGCCTGATTTGCGGCTTCGGCGGCTTCTTTTGCCTGCTTTAGCTCGGTTTCAAACTGTTGACGAACGGCTTCTCGCTGCTTGGCTGCGGTAACGTCACGCACGAATACCACGACTTCATCGGAACTGCTAGCAACAATGCGAGCTTCTTCGCAGTGAGTTTTGCCATTGTTGTGCAGCTCGTATTCGTGGGTTTGCAGTTCTCCTGTGTCGAGGGCTTGATGAATACAGCGCATTCGATCGCGGGCAACCGTTTCCGGCAGCGTATTGAATACGGTCATTCCTTCTTCCTGCATGGGCTTCGGGGTCAGCAGCATAACCTCTCCGCCATGGTGATATGCCAGTCCCGATCCTTGGCGGTTAGTCAGCAGCACCAGATCGGGAATCGACTGAAGCACGGCTCGCATTTGTGCCTCACTCTGGCGGAGCGCGGCTTCGGCTTCTTTTAAGTCCGTAATGTCTACCGCAACCCCATCCCAGATTGTCCGCCCATCGGCTAACCGACGCGGAACCGCCCGCGAACTTGACCAGACAATGCCTTGAGGAATGCCGTTTTGCAGTTTACGCTGTTGCACCTGCGCTTCGTAAATGGTCAAATTTTTCAGCGAGAGCTGGGTCAGGCGCTCGACTTCTTTTCGGTCTTCGTCGAGCAGCAAGTCGTACAGCACATTAATATCCTGCATGACGGCTTCTGCGGAGACACCGAGCAAGTCCTGAATTCCGGTACTGATGTAGGAAAACGCCAGCGAGTTGTCTTTGGGGTCATGCACAAGCTGGTAGAGAATTCCCTTCGGAATATTGTTGCTGATCGATCGCAGCAAAGCTTCCCGTTCCTGAAGTGCCTGTTCTGCCCGTTTGCGCTCGCTCATGTCCTGTACTAGGGCAAGTTCTCGCCGCAGGACAACCGCTCTGACAAAATGAGAAGCAATCAGCCCCAACACTATTCCACTTACCAGAACTAAAAGATATCGCCAAGACTCATTCACAAGCAAGAATTTGTTTTTTAAGCGTTGATGTTAGAAAAGGGCAAGCGGCAGGGTTAAAAGCGGAATTAAAACAGGAAATACGATCGTATTTTCAGGTAGAAGTGCTTAAGGCAGGAGCTAAGTTGACTGAGCGCTGTTTTGTATCGCTTTATTTTCGTTTGTAAGGATAAGAAACTTGTAAGGATGGAATATTCAACTTGGGGAAAATTGCCAAAAATTATTGCTGTTTTTTATCGTTCAACTTCTAATACTCATCTAATACTCATTTTTAATACTCATTGAGTTTGAGCTTGCATCAGATTCACTCGACCCAGTAATCAGCAGAGGCAGCGAGGGGAAGGGGCAATGAATGGGTGGCGCGATCGGCTCAGACCTCCCTCAATTCCCTTAAAAGAGAGGTGTAAAAGAGGGACATGGAATGGTTCAGCTTTTCCTTGACAACCCCAATCACTGCAACAGTTCCTTTCCCCTCTTGAAGGAGGATTGGGGGGATCT
>NZ_JACJOR010000128.1:0-2268 GCF_014695615.1 Leptolyngbya sp. FACHB-711 | reverse complement strand
TTTCTTGCTTCAGGACCATGCAGTTTTGCTGTGTGGTTTTTTTGCGTTTTGGCTTTGTAGGAGGGGAGCGATCGAGCAGTAAATTTGGTAACAAAACTTAAACATCTCCTGCTTAAGAGATACGCCTATTGAGAGATATGTCGGAGTGCAGGCATCGGGTATCTGTTTAACTTAGATTTAATTCCTGTTTAGTTATTTTCAAGGGGACACTTGTTATGATTCAGCGTGGCTCGACAGTTCAGGTTCTCCGTAAAGAGTCCTTCTGGTTTCAAGATTTTGGAACTGTCGCATCAGTTGACCAGAGCGGCGTCAAGTATCCGGTCGTTGTTCGTTTTACAAAGATTAACTATGCCGGGGTGAATACGAACAACTTTTCGATGAATGAACTGCTCGAAGTGAGCGTTCCTGCTTCTCAGCCGAGAACGTCCACCGAGCCATCCGGCGGTAAGCAAACCACGCTGGATGAGCGGACTCGCAGAACCGGACAGGGCGCACGCAACGATGTTCGCTCGGGCGCTTCATCATCAGGTGCTGCACCAGAAGCACCAGGAACCGACAATCCAAGCATTGAGGGCAGCCCCAACCAGGGAACCGATTCTCGCTAATTTTGAATCGATCGAACGATCGAACGATCGAATGTTTTGCAGAGGTCAATCATGAACTTTGGGATGCTGAGAAGTGTCCCTTTTTTGTGGTTTATAACCATCGAGCGAGTGTTTTTGCTCAAAAGAATTCGTCAATAGAAGACAGGATTCACTTGAACTTTCTTTTGACTGTCCTCTTGAAGCAAATTAGGACTTTACAGTCATGGTACAGCTCGCTCAATCCCATCAGTATCCAATCAAAAAATTCTCTGACGTTCAGCAAGGGGCAACTGCTCTCAGTGCCCTTCAAGATGCAGGCTTTTCTCCAGAGCGGCTCGCCCTGGTTCCAGAGGCACTGCAATCAACGCCCAAACTGTCCCAAACCGAGGCGGCTGCTAATGCGGGGAAAGGCGCGATCGCCGGAACCGTGTTAGGGGCAATGGCAGGCTTTTTGATTGCTGCGCTCAGTCTGCATGATCCTGCTTCGCCCAGCATGGCTCCCTTTAGCCAAATTTTGACCTTTACCTTAATTGCAAGCGGTGTTGGAGCAGCAGGTGGAGCCGCGATCGCAGCAATCACGGGCGGCTCTGTCAATAAACAGGCGGTAGCAGACTCGACCCCCACAGAGCAAAACTTCCTGCTGCTTATGGATGGCGGTACCCAAGAAGAAGTGAAAAAAGCACAGGAAATTCTACAGCAGATCGACAACAACACGAATGTTTAGTAAAACGCGATCAATTCATTTTGATTTGTGATTCGTTCAGCTTGTGTCCTATCTCTTTAGGTAGAAGAGAACCGATCGCTCCTCTGACTAATATCCAAATATTGGAGGAATCGAACCATGCAGTCCTTTTCCTTTGGGGGCTGCTTTTTTGCTGTCAATTTGATTGCAGGTTCGGGTTGCTATTGCTTTTTGCTCTTCACAGTTTGGCGACGACTCTAACTTTTTAAGCCTCTTCTTACCGGATGATTTGTCGATCGCCTGTATCCTGGATAAATAGGCAAAGCATCAGCCGGTAAAGGTTCTGTATCGGTAAGGATTGTGTGTTGGCAAAGCCTAACGCACCCGAGGCTTACAATCGGCTAATCCTGAGTCAAAAATAGGTTTTTATTCATTCTTCTGGACGCAGTTCACGAAGGTTGCTCAATTTAATCCATTTAATTGAACGATCCGCAAACCGTAAGCTCTGAAAACCAATCATTTATCAATCTTTGGTCACTTTGCAGCAAACAGTTGACCCCAGCTCAAGCTTAAGGATAGTTTAGAATCGGTGTTTTGCTGATACGCCCTCTTTCGATCGAGGGATATAGAGCTTTAGTTGCCCTGTTCTAGCTGTTTTGCGAGTCAGGATCATCGGGGTTATTTTATGCAACTCAAGAAACTGCTCCTGGTTGGACTGCTGTTCACGCTGTTTCAAGGCTTACGGGGCACTGCATTAGCAGATAACATCCTGGGCTTTAAAAATCATCTGATTGCCCAGCAAAATCAATCGGCTGACAGCCCCTCCCCTGAAACAATCGAGCCAGGCCAAAACGATACGCTTCCGCCCATTCCGCAGCCGCGTCTTTCATCGCTGATTTTGCCGCTGCCGCCACTGCTGATGCCCGATCTGCTGATGCCGCCGTATAATTTTCCGTCTTTTAACAGTCAGCGGCTTGACCAGGAACTTCACCTCTATAGCCG
>NZ_JACJOR010000127.1:0-6034 GCF_014695615.1 Leptolyngbya sp. FACHB-711 | reverse complement strand
GCTCTGTGCTTTTCAGCAGCGTCAGGATGTAGGGCGGCATCTTGGCGTAGATTTCCGATCGCGGATTCATGTCCATAATTGCAATGTGACCACCTGGACGCAGGAGCCGTCGCGCTTCTTGCAAAATGTCGATTGCTGCCGACTGAGGCAGTTCGTGGAACAGAAGGTGGGCAGACACAAGATCAAACGAGGCATCGGGTAATCCGGTCGCTTCGGCAGCGGCATGAAGCCAGGTGGGGCTAGGAATTTGGGCTGCTTGATCTGGGCTGGGCGCAAGCGAAGGCTGAATTGCGTAATCTTCCCCGCGTTCTCGCTGCTCAGTGCGATACTGGGCGATCGTCAAAAAATGGGGCGAGAGATCGACTCCAGTAATTTGCGCTTGCGGGTAAAGGGCTTGCAGGGCAAAGGTACTCATGCCAACGCTACAGCCAATGTCTAAGATGTTCTGCGGTGCAGTGTTAATTTGCTCTTGCAGCACGGTTTGATAGCTCTGGCGCAGTCGCATATCACCCTGTTCGCCAGAGTCCGGCCAAACCCGAGCATGAACGGCATGGGCAGCCACTTCGACTTCCATTGCTGCATCCCAGCTTAGATTCCCGTCCTCGTAAGCGTGAAACATTCGTAGGTAATAGTCGGGATAGGTCAGATTCGCGCTCTGCACCTGGGCAAGCTCTTGCTCCCACTGAGGAGACACCTGAGACGAAACCTGAGAAGATGCGCTGTCGCTGCGCGATCGAAGAGCTTGCACCTGATCATGCCAGTACACGCCGATCGACTCAGCTCGCTTGATCATCATGTTGCGTGCCCGATTTTTTGCCAGGTCCGCCAGAGGCTTGATCGCCAAAATGCCGTTGACTAGTTGAGAAGTAATTCGAGGAGAAGATTTGACAGCAGCCGTCATAGGAGGATGAATTGCGAAATGAACAAGCAGAGAAAACAAATGGAGAATAAATCTAAATTCACCGCAGTCAAACTACAGTCTACCGTTGGATGCTTATCCTTCAGGCAGCAGCTATAAAGATTTTCATTGAGATTGGCTGATTGCAGGCATTTGCAGGCATCATTATAGAGAGTTGAAAAGGCTAACTTTCCACAGTCAAGGCAGCGAATATGCGCCGCTTCGCAGGATAGCGCTAGCACTGGCTGAAATTTGACGGTTCAATTCTGACGGCTCAATCTGACGGTCGCTATCCAAATTCCGGCAGCACCGATCGTTTAGGAATGGAAATGAGGATGGGCGAGACGATCAATATTTCTGATGCTTTCACGCTCAGCCGCGCTTGGTCTGCTTCAAAGTTCGATCGATTAAGAAAATTGTTTCAGCAGATTGCAGCCCAGGTTGAGGCGATCGAGATAACCGAGGTAGCCCTGGCGGGTCAACGATCGCAATCCCCCCTTCTTGCACAATCTCAACTTTTTAGCTTAGTTGCCTCTCCCGGATTTAGTGCCCTGCTCCAGGCAGAGCTGCTGACAGGCATTCAACCTTTGACCGGAGCGCAGTCTGGCACAGAAGTTTCCTATCAAATCAGCCTTAACTTTGAACCTGAGAAAATTGCCGCTTTTCTAGACGGGCTGCTGCCCCAGGTTGAGCGCAACTGGCAACCAGAGTGGATGGAAGCTCGATCGCGGCTTCAGCCCAATGATATGCAGATTCAAACGGACTTTACCCGTCAACTTCTCGATTTGCTGCTGGAGCCGTTGGACTCGACTCTAGTTGCAGTGTGTGAGCCTGCGCTACAACAGCAAGTCGAGCAAGAACGGCTGCTAAATCAGGTCATGATCCAGATTCGGCAAAGTTTAGAGCTGCCAATCATTCTGCAAACAGCGGTCGATCAAGTGCGAGCTTGTCTACGGGTCGATCGCCTGGTGATTTACCAGATTGAGGGTGTGACTCAAACAGAATCATCTTTCTCACAAGCTTTATGGCAGGAGGGGACGATGCAGAGCAGTTCCCCCTTCGGAGTAATCGATTCGCAGGCGGCGGGTTCAGTCATTTATGAAGCAAGAGCCAGTGACACAATTCCTTCAGTGCTGCATTTTTCAGATGCTCATTGCTTTGTAGATGAGCTACGCGGACATGTCCGAGAATCCTGGCAATTTCCGCTGATAGTAGAAGATGTTACCGTGCGATATGCAACATCAGTTCCCTGCCTGCTGGAATTTTTGCAGCGTGCCCAGGTGCAGGCAAAGCTTGTGGCTCCGATCTGGGTAAACAATCGCCTCTGGGGACTCCTGATCGCTCACAATTGCACCCAGCCCTACTGCTGGGAAGACCGGGAACAGCGATTTTTGCAGCACATTGCCGAGCATTTGGCGATCGCCATTCATCAAGCCCAGCTTTACAGCGAACTTCAGCAGCAAAAACACACTCTGGAACAGCGCGTGATTGAGCGAACCCAGGCACTTGAAGACGCAATGCTGGCAGCGCAGGCGGCAAACCAGGCAAAAAGTGAGTTTTTGGCAGCCGTGAGCCACGAACTTCGTACCCCCCTCGCCTGCATTATCGGAATGTCAAGAACTTTACAACGCTGGTCCGCCCATGTGCTTGACAACCGCCAACAGCATTTTCTTCAGATGATTCACGACAGTGGTGAGCGGCTTCTCAACCAGATTGAAGACATTCTCGCTGTATCCCAAGTCGAAGCAGGCAGAATGGCTCTCAACCTGCGGGAGGTTTCGCTGTCTCATCTAGTGCGGCAGGTGCTGAAAATGCTAGAAAGTTACGCGGCTTTGCATCAGGTTGAGTTTGAGCTTGATTTGCATCTGTCCCCACAAAGCGATCGACTGATTGCCGACCCGCAGCGGGTGCGTCAGATTCTTCATAATCTACTCAGCAATGCGGTCAAATTTACCCTGGCAGGCGGTCGGGTGACGCTGCGGGTGTTTACAGAAAAAGATTTCGTGATGCTTCAAGTTCAAGATACGGGCATTGGCATCCCTGAACATCTGATTCCGCAGCTTTTTCAGAAGTTTCATCAGCTCGATCGCGGCTATAGTCGGCAGTATCAGGGAACGGGCTTAGGCTTAGCACTCACCAAGCAGCTTGTGGAGCTTCACGGAGGCTCGGTCACCGTTGAATCGACTGCCGGAGTAGGGTCAGTCTTTACCGTTCGCTTACCCATTCTCCGATCGATCGATGCCAGTTCCCCGATCGAAACTCGCAGCCTGATCGATCCGCCAAAAGGCAAGATTATTCTGATTGAGCATCGAGAAGAAATTGCGGAAGTGATTTGCGACAGCCTGACCGCAGCAGGCTACCAGCTCGTCTGGATGCTAGAAGGGGCAACGGCAGTGCGTCAAATTGAAGTAATGCGTCCCTTTGCGATCATTGCCGACGTTGATCTGCCAGACATCAAAGGAGAGACCCTGATTCACGCACTTCGCCGTAATCCTGTCACCAAACAAATTAAAATTGTTGCGCTTGCACCAGAGATAGAAGAGCGAGAGGCATGGCAGGCGATCGGCGCAAATGACCTGCTGCACGACCCAATTATGCCAGAGCAACTGCTGCAAATGATCATGCTGCTTGCTGCAAAAGAGCCGATTTCTCCCTAAGTTTTGCTGGACATCCTGGCGAAAATTGCCAAACAAATTGCCTGTCGCAACCGAGATATCTGTACCCCGTATGCCACAGGCAACGATTTTGTTTGATTGAGTTGGCACGTTCCTTTAAGGGTTTGTATCTCCGAACTCAGGAAGGCAACCGCTCGATCAGAACAATGGCTTCTGATGGTCATTGCGATCGATCAAAAAGCCTTGAGTTTAGCAAACGATTGGCAGACTAGGGATTTGCGGCTTGAGCTGCCAAAAGCTGCTTGAGCTTTTCCAGGTCTTGCGCCCAACGCGGATCGGGCTGAACTGCTTCCGGTTCGGTTGAAGTCACTTTGCGAGACTTATTGTTGCCTTTGCTGCCACCACTCCGACGATTGCTGGGTGGATTGCCCTGCGGAGCCTGCTCTGCGGTCTCTTCTTTGCCTTTGGTACGAGGCTGCGCCCGCTCGATCTTAATGGGGCTATCCTTCAACAGATAACCGTTAAATTTTTCAATCACTTCATCTGCCTGTTCTTCGCTCTTCACCGTGACAAAACCGAAGCCACGGCATTTACCCGTTTTGCGATCGGTAATCACCTTGGTTGAAACAGAGTCGTCGAACTCAGCAAAAACGGCTTCTAACTCCTGACGCTCCAACTCTTTGGACAGATTGCCCACATATAGCCGAATTGACATGAAACCCTCCGAAGGCTCAAAAACAAAACAATTTAAAAACCCTTACTTCCACTGCTGATGGGAGGCGATAAACGTTTGCAACGTCCTGCTAGAAACAAACTGACCCTCCACCCAAACCTAGCCAGCGTCTAATTAATGTACCTATAAATGCTAACAATATAATCGGCAAAATATCCTGCTCGATATCCTAATTTCAGCCTAAAAGTTTATCCTTCAAATGACCGAATTGACCACAACTTTTACATTGCTGAATAAAAGAGCATCTTAAATAAGCAGGAGATTGGGCAAAGCGGCTTTCCTACAGCCATTCACTAAGTTATCACGCAGACGGAACAGCGACGATCGTAAAAAAAGAATTCACTGCAAATTTATTCCTGTTGGCTGAATAGCTCTTTCTATCATGGCATTCGGCAAGAGCAAGATTTAAATAAATGCCAGCCCCTTGGCTGGCAAACTCGCTGTGTTGGGAGGAGATAACCCGATACCTACGGCACATCCTGATACTAGAGTTCAGATAAACCCCAAGCTCTGAACCGCTTCTGGATGCCCCAGGGTCGCGTTGTGAAGTAATGTTAACACAGGCGGAGCAATTACTGCAAAATTTCTTAACACTTTATTTTTTTGCCTTTGCAAGAAGCCTGAGGTGCGATCGTTCCGCCGTTTCCCAGAGAGAAATCGCCACCCCTCTCCCCGCCAGTCTAGTAATTTTTGATTACCCGCTCGATCTCGCGTTTCGCCTGCTTACGCTTCAGATCCTCCCGCTTGTCGTGCAGTTTCTTGCCTCGTGCCAGACCCAGGGAAAGCTTAATCCAGCCGCGCTTCAGGTGCATCTTGAGCGGTACCAGCGTCAGTCCCTTTTGTTCGACCTGTCCAATCAGCCGGCGAATTTCCTCAGCGTGAAGCAAGAGCCTGCGCGTTCGGCGAGGGTCATGGTTGTACACCTGGTTCGTGGTTTCGTGCGGTGAAATGTGAACGTTGTGCAGCCAGACTTCTCCATTTCGGACCAAAGCGAAGCCGTCTCTCAGGTTCACTTTGCCCTGGCGAATTGACTTCACCTCGGTTCCGCGCAGCTCAATGCCTGCCTCAAAAGTTTCTAAGATTTCGTACTGAAACCGAGCTTCTCGATTGTCTGCAACTACTTTATAACCGTCACTGCTATCACTCATCTTTATCTATCTGTACTTTTCTATAGAATGCTCTAGTTTGACCAGGGGTGAAGCCTGCCTGAAAAAGGCTTTTGGGGTTTGCGATGGGGTACTGCTACTCGACGACGATGCGCCATTCATGAATCTGGTAATCAACGCAGCCGTTTTGAATCAGCGGATCTTGAGCGACGATCGCCTTAGCTTCCTCTAAACTGGCTGCCTGAAACAGCATCATGCCGCCCCCCAAATCACCCCAATAGCCTGTTTTTGCTTGATGCCCCTGGTTAATTAACGTCCGGACATAGGCTTTGTGTGCCGGAACAAATTGGTCAAAGGTAGACTTGTCAACGACACCTTTTTCAATTTTGACAAACCAAGGCATGCACTCACTCCGCTCGATCGAACCTCCAGGATAGCTCGATTTTTTCATTGATCAAGGGAGATTGAGCCGGGAAACTCAGCGAGCCAATTCACCCCATTGTTAACCAAATGACAAGCCCTCAGACCTCGAGGCATCAGCGTCACTTGTTAATCAGAATCGAATCAAAACTTGGAGTGCGGTCGATTCCCACGGGTTGCTGTTTTTCCCATGCCGACTTACTGAGTTCTATAAACTTGTATGCCGAGAACAGGATTAATTGAATTGTTACGACGGGCTTAT
>NZ_JACJOR010000126.1:0-9400 GCF_014695615.1 Leptolyngbya sp. FACHB-711 | reverse complement strand
CGAAACCAATCGTCCCATGCACCAATGGCAATTTCTGGGCTGGAGTGTGGTCACTGCCGTTTTATTTTGGATGATGGTGACTGTGGGAGTGGCAGTCGTGCTGCTGGCGATCGTTGCCCTGAGCAGCTCGCTTTTCTGGATACAGATCAGTCCCTTGATTTCTAATGACTGGAAGCAATATTGGGTCATTGTCGATTGCTTCGCAGTTCCTCGGAGTAGTCGCTCCGTAGAAAAGCCATCGGGAAAGCTAATTGCCTGCGGTAAACTCTGCCGCTATCGCCATTACTCGCTGCTGTTTAACCTGCTGGTTGCGCCTGCCTATCGCCACTACGGGTTTGGCTCAATTCTGGTGGATGCGCTGAGCCAAAAAGCAGTCAAACCGCTTTATCTTGCTTGCCATACTAATCGCGTTAGTTTTTACACCCGATTGAGGTTTGAGCCGATCGCTGCAAAAGAACTTCCGGCAAGCGTGCGAAATGCTCTGGGAATTACACCCCGCTCAAAGCTGCTTGCATTAAAGCTGGATCGCTAAAAAGAGCAAAAAAGGCAGAAAAAGAACAAAAGAAAAAACCTCCGGGAGTCTTGCCTTGTTTCGACCCCAGAGGCTTTTTCTACTTTTCCTCACACCTTGATTACAACAATAACGAGTCAATTCCGCCTCCAGCCTTTACTTGTGACACTTTATCCGGTGGCACAGAGATAAGCCTACCTAAAGGAGTAGTAGCCAGAAAGACGATCGCGTAAAACCTTGGTTAAACCAATGCAAACAGATTCAACACGACTACAAAGATCCATGAATAATCGTCAATAAATAAACCCAGAAGATTGAGCGACATAAAAAGCTGTAGTACGTTGCAAACAAGTAATTATTCAAAAAATAGCGCAATGTAATGAAATCTAGACAAAATTGCAAACTGTGATGGAATGCAATTGACAAAAAACTAGAAGAAATTAAAGTTAATTATTAAGTAGGCGATTTGTTTTACTCGATCGATTAACCTGTTAAAGATTAAACGCAAAGATCTGACAGAAAAATCTGACCCAAAGATCCGATCCAAAGATCAAACATAAGGATTCAACAATCACTTCAGGAGAAAAAGAATGACCGAAACCTTAATTCAAGGAGGAAGAATTATTACCGCAGTTGATGATTATCGAGCCGATATTTTGATTAAAGATGGCAGAATTGATACGATCGCCCGTGAAATCCACTCCGACACAGCAACCGTTCATGATGCCAGCAATTTGTTCGTGCTGCCGGGCGGCGTCGATGTTCATACCCACATGGAGTTTCCGCTGGGATCTGCCGAAACGTGCGATACCTTTGAAACCGGAACGCGATCGGCTGCCTTTGGCGGCACAACCACGATCATCGATTTCGCGCTGCAAAAAAAAGGAGAAACTCCCAAACAGACACTTGATCAGCGATTAGCCGTCGCCCAGCCCAAAGCCTGCGTAGACTATAGCTTCCACCTGATCCTGACCCATATTACGCCCCAAACCTTAGCAGAATTACCCGATTTAATTAACCGCGACGGCATTTCCAGCTTCAAGATGTTTATGGCGTATCCTGGCGTACTGATGGTTGAAGATGCAGACATTTTTCGATCGATGCGAACCGTGGGCAATCACGGCGGCATGATCAACCTACATGCAGAAAACGGCGGCGTAATTCAGGTTCTGATCGAAGAGGCTCTGGCACAGGGCAATACTTCACCCAAATATCACTCGCTCACCCGCCCCCGCATCATGGAAGCCGAAGCCACCCATCGCGCAATTCGATTAGCAGAGCTGGCAGAAATCCCCGTATATATCGTGCATCTCTCTGCTAAAGAAGCCTTAGATGCCGTTGTGGAAGCCCGGGATCGCGGTATTGAAGCTTATGCTGAAACCTGCCCCCACTATCTGTTTCTCACGATCGAGGAATATGATCGCCCTGGCTTTGAAGCTGCAAAATTTGTCATGACCCCGCCGCTCCGCGAAGCTGACTGCCAGCATGCCCTTTGGCGCGGGCTTAAGTTCGACGATCTACAGATTGTGTCTACGGATCACTGCCCGTTTTGCTTTAATGAAAATCCGTTTGGCATCAATCGATCGAAACAGTTGGGGCGCGACAATTTTGAGCAAATTCCGAACGGTGCGCCCGGCGTCGAGCTACGGATTCCGCTTTTATTTGATGGCGGCGTGCTTACTCATCGCCTATCACTCAATCGATTTGTGCAGCTTACCGCAACTGCTCCTGCAAAAATGTTTGGACTGTTTCCTCGTAAAGGCACGATCGCCGTCGGCAGCGATGCAGATATCATTCTGTTTGACCCCCAAAAATCCCACATTATCAGCGCCAGCACTCACCATTCCAACGTGGACTATTCCCTTTACGAAGGGCGATTGGTCACGGGCAAAGTCGAGAAAGTTTTTTTGCGCGGCAAACTGATTGTGGATGGTGATCAGTGGTACGGCACACCCGGAAGCGGTCAATTTCTGCGGCGATCGGCTTCGGGAAGGGTGTGATCTCGATGACCCCTGACAATCGTATCAGCGTATCTATTGTCTAAGCGAGGATGGTTGCGCCCCGAAAGTAGTCTTCAATTTGGCGATCGTGATCGTGCGACAAGTCTCCTTGAGGAATATCAGTCGGCAAAAACGCTCGAATCGCCATTACTTCCAGCGAGTCCTGGATCTGCATTGTGCCATCCACCATTGCCTCAACCAGCACACAGATCGAATGAAAGCGGGAATCGCGTTCTGGACTGGAATACACGCCCACGAGCCGCTTGATTTCAACGAGCGACAGTCCGGTTTCTTCGGCTAGCTCTCGCCGCACGGCAGAAGGAATATCTTCGCCCCAATCCACAATGCCGCCGGGCAGACTCCACTTACCGTTATCACGACGCTGAATCAGCACAATCCTTCCATCGGGCAGAATTGGAACAATACTCGTACCCGTAATTGGATGTCTAAACACAAGTCCCAGAGCTGTCTGGAGATACCGCTGTAGCTGTTGCATAATCAAAAAGGGGCAGGTCTACTAATTCTCTCGTTCAAGTTGATGCGTTCAAAAGTCATTTCAGCCACAAAGCAGGATTAGGCAGCACGGATTGCCCCCAGATCGGCTAACACCTCAGACGCATGGTTATCGGGCTTTACTTTCAGGTACACCTTTTCGATCTTGCCATCCGGGTTAATCAGAAATGTATTGCGGCTAACGCCCAGATATTCCTTGCCCATAAACTTTTTCAAGCCATAGCTCTCGTAGGCGGTAGCGACATGACCCTCTACATCAGTGAGCAGTGGAAAGGGCAGGCTGTATTTTCTCGCAAATTTATTGTGGCATTTTGCATCATCTGTGCTGATTCCCAGCACCACCACATCGCTGGATTGATAGTCTGAGTAAAAATCTCGGAAGCTACAGGCTTCTTTAGTGCAGCCCGGCGTGTTGTCGCGAGGATAGAAATACAGCACAACCCATTGACCGCGATGGTCTGTGAGTTGAACCAGGTTGCCATCGGCATCAGGTAGGCTAAAGTTGGGAGCGGAGTCACCGGGCTGGAGAGGCATTGCTTTCTGGATTACTTTTCTGAGTTACGTTTCTGAATTACAGTCCTTCGACAACGATCGCGATCCTTCCTGGCTCTTGACTATAGCGCAGCGGTCAAACTTCTGACTAAGGGCGCAGCCCCTACAGGACATTCCTCACGCGATCAAAAAAGGCTGCAATAATAATTCTAATTTTAGGGCGAATGAAACCGCTTGCTTGAACGACATGACTGCTAATAAGGCTGTAGACGAGAATGGTGTTCCCTTTCCTTCCTGCACCATCAATGATGGAAACAATAATGACGGAAGAAATGATGAGAATCGTTTTGATTTGGCAAAAGGCGCATCGTCCGCGAAAGCTGATCTGCGTCGCTCGCTCCTGAAAGCCCGACAATCCCTACCCCAGTCCGTTTGGCGTGAGAAGAGTGATCGGCTCTGTGCCCACTTGCAGCAGTGGGAAGGATTCCAGCGATCGCACACCATCCTGGCATATCTGAGCTTTCGGCAAGAACCCGACCTCAGCCCGCTCTTTTTGACGCCGCACCGCTGGGGGCTGCCTCGCTGTGTGGGCAAATCGCTTTCCTGGCATCTCTGGTCGCCTCAGTTTCCACTTCAGCCTGGCAGCTACGGCATTCTAGAACCCCAGGCAGATGCTCCGCTGATTCAGCCCCAAGCGGTTGATTTAATTCTGGTTCCGGCAGTGGCTTGCGATGTGAAGGGCTATCGCCTGGGCTACGGCGGCGGATTTTACGATCGCCTACTCAGTTCCCCTGCCTGGAGCAATAAACCGACGATCGGCATTGTGTTTGAGTTTGCTCGGCTCCCGCAGTTGCCCACCGACCCGTGGGATCGACCGCTCAATGGCATCTGTACCGAGTTCGGCTTGTTTCTGAAGCGATAATCTTTGGGAAAATCAGTTTTTATAGCGGCAGTTTGGGGCACTGGTCAAATGACAGGTTCAGGTAGCGGCTACATTCTTCCGAGGTGAGTTGGCGCGGCGTGCGTTCCTGTGCTAGCGAAAGCAAATGACCCCAGGTAGCTGCCCAGAGATAAACCTGCCCGGTTGGAGTGAGTGTCGCTACATACTGACCATCTGGGCTAAAGGCAGCCTGTACGAGCGGTTGCAGCCCGTCTTGCTGTCGAGGTGGATTCAGCAATGCCTGCTGCTGTCCAGTTCGAGCATTCCAGACGATCGCTGTTCCATCTGCGCTTGCAGTCACGATCAAGTCGCCAACCGGGCTGTATTGCACATCCGCGATCTTTTTTTGATGCCCTGCTAGCACAAACTGCAGTTGCCCCGTTGCTCGATCATAGATTCTGGCTTTGCCATCTTCACTGCCCGTGACAATTTGCTGTCTCTCTGGGCTAAAACTGCTGCTCGTCACTGCTGTATCGTGAGTCAAAACGCGGGTGGGTTTGCCCGACGCCACTAGACCCGAATGCGCTGCTTTTACTTCTAAAACTTGGGCAGTTTTGTCCTGACTGGCAGTAATAATCTGCGACCCGTCTGGGCTAAATCTTACCTGATGAATCGTCGCCTGGTGATCGTTCCAAACCTGAACCAACTCTCCTGATTCCACGTTCCAAAGCCGCACCGTCAAATCATCTCCTACGCCTAGCAAAAACTGTCGGTCTGGGCTGAAGTGGAGCTGATAAATTTTCACGCTGCTTTGATCCTCCGGGCGAGACGGCAAGGCAACACTGTCCATAATCTTTTGGCTCAGGAGCAGTTGGCTACCAATTCGCCAGTTCCGAATCTGGTGCTTGGTCTGGAAGGTTTGGTTGGGCTGTCGCTGCTGAAGGGCGATCGTTCCAGTGAGATCTGCGGTCGCGAACCATTCACCGTCAGCACTTAAAGCAACACTGCTAAAAGACGATTGATTCGCCAGGACAGATCCCGCAGCCCATGAGGGCAGTGAAGACCAACCTGCAACGTGGAATATTGTCTCCCGCCAGCCAGACCAGACGATCGTTCCAGGAATGCTTTCTAGTTTCGCTTCTGCCTGAATGGGTTGGACGACTTCTGGCTGTTTTGCCGATGCGCGCCTGGGTAAAGCGGCTTCTGCCTTCGCCAAAAGATCAGTTTGGGCTGCAAGCTCTGTTAATTTTTGCCAGAAGCTTTCTGATTTCAAGGCTGCGGTGTGAATTGCGCTGGCAGGAATCGAGCGAGCAGGTTGGGCAGGTGCAGCAGAAACAGCAGGTAAACGCCACGGCTGAACTTGACCGTTCGCAGCGATCGTTAGCAGTTGTGAACCATGATTTTGTCCCAAACCATTCTCTAAAAAAGAAATCCGGCTGGCTGGGGCATTGGCTTGCTCTAGAGTCGGCAACTCGCCCCCAGTTTGAACTGCCCAAAACTTGAGCTGACCCTGAGCGTCCCCTGTAATCAAATAGGCATTATCAGGACTGAAGCGCACCTCTGTCACTTCCGAGTCCTGCGGCAGCCTTCCAACAGACTCACCGGATTTCCCGTCCCAGAGCTGAATGACCTGCTTCCCGTTGCCCATTGCTGAGCTGGAGCGGGTTACAAGCCAGCGTCCGTCCATACTAAAGGTCAGGGCTGTTGCTTTGCCGGAAACTAAAGGCAGTTGCTTTAAGTGACGGGTCGAGATATCGTACAGCCAAACCACCTCTTCTGTAAGAATTGAGAGCGTTTGATCGTTAGGGCTAAACTGAACCTTTGCATCTTGATCGATCGGGAAGCGGTGCAGGAGTTGTCCGGTTTGCGATCGCCACAGGCTCACCTGTCCCTGAGTGCTGAGGGTTGCCGTCCAGTTGCCCTGAGGACTAAACACCGTTCGCTGAAGCTGCTCTGCCTGAACCTGCTTTGCCTGAATTAAGCCTGCCTGAATTAAGCCTGCCTGAATTAACTCTGCCTGAATTGGAGATGCAGCAGGCTGAAGATGAAGGGAAGTATTTGCTGTCTGAATCAGGCGATAACGGCGGAGGTCATTTTCAAAGCCCACCTGCAAAAACTGCCCATCTGGGCTGAACTGTAGTGCCTCGATCGGCTTGGGATACAGCAATCGAGCTTGAAGCTTTCCGGTATCACCGCGCCAGATCGCCAGACTGCGATCGGCGTGAACGGAGACCAGCCACTCTCCCATCGGGCTGTAGTGAAGTTGTGTCACTGGAGCCGATCCCTTTAGATGCAGCACCAGTGCCCCGTACTGTGTAGACCACACTTTAATATCGGGAAGTCCTTCTGCAAAAGCGGCGATCGATTGACTATTGGAACTGAAACGAACACTGGCAATCCGAAGCGGTTCTCTCTGAGAAAGAGTGGGTGCGGATAGATTCTGACCAGGAGGACAGCCGGCGATCGAGCGACAGGGCAAAGGGTTTGCTTGCAGAGCAGGATCTTGCGAGACCGTTTCTTCTAAACCTTGCCCCGCACCGATCGTCCAATCTAAAACTTGTCCAGGTTGGGGGGTACTCGTGCTGCTATAAAGCTGGTAGGGCTGGATTGTCCACAGGCGAATTTTGCCCTCTGCACTGGCTGCCGCTAAATAACCGCGATCGGGGCTAATTTCAAGCTGCTGAATGGAACTGTGCGTGATGGGCAGTTTGAGCTGAAGACGCAGGCTTTGCAGCGCAAGACGCAGACTCGCTTGGGCAGACTCGGTTGGTTTTTCCTGGGCGGCTAAGCGTCCAATAAGAAGGGCAGTGGTGACTGCATCGGCAGAGCTACCTGACTCAGAGTTGCTGGCTTCCTGAAGAATAGATTGTGTGATCGCTGCCCGTTCGCGAGCGGTGGCAAGTCGCAACTGTTGCTCTTTTTCAATCTGGGACTGTAGCGCATTGAAATATTGCCCCATCACGATCGTCAGCGTTGCCATCAGGAAAGCAGGCACAGCGATTTGCAGTTGGCGAGATTCTCGCCGCGCCCGTTGAGCTTCTTTGCGACTGGCAAGGATAAATTCCTGCGTAAGGGCAGAAAGTTCGTGGCTTCGATCGGCGACAAGCTCTTCTGCTGCTTCAAGCCTTCGTCCTGCTAGCAAAAACTCGATCGAGGCAGGTTGTCCGGCGTCATACCAGATTCGCGCCGCCTCTTCTAGCTCCCGCTGTCGCACCAGCATTTCGCGATCGCGACTGCACCACTGCCGTAGGAGTGACCAGTGACGAATCAGAGCTTCATGGGCAACATCAACCACTGCCTGCGTCGATTTTTCCAGGGTAGGAGGATGAAGGCGATCACTCCAATCGGGAAGCGCCTCAGCAGGACGATCGCGTACAGAAAATAGCCCTGCGTCACCTAATCCGGAATGATGAATGCCTCGATCGTCTTGCCCACTCAATTCTGCAACATTGAGTCCCGCCTGATCCGTGACCAGCAGCTTCGCAGAAACCAGCTTTTCTAAAATCCGCTCGACTAAATCAGTCTTTTCTGGTGCAAACGTTGGGCTGACAAGCTGCGACTTAAACACACGGCGGCGTGTGTCTTCTGTGCCTTCGCCAAAATGCGTTAGGGTAAGGAAAATCCGCTGGGCGATCGCCTGCTCTACGGTGTCAAAGCGATGGAATACATCGGTTGCTCGTTCCTGCAAAAGCTGCCGAATTCCGCCGAATTCCCGATAGCTATCGAGTGTCAGGCACTCTATTCCTTCAGGAGTGGGCTGTCGCCGCTGCCAAAGTTCGAGCAGGGTCGATTGCAGTAACGACAGTTCGCCAGGCGCACCAATGACATCCAGCAGCAGGGTATAAACCAGATTCGGTTCACAGCGTAACCCTGCCTTTTGGGCTGAACGGACGATCGCCGCTTTGAGCTGGTCGTATTTGAGCGGGGGAACGATGACCGAATGCTGAGCAATCTGGAGCACCAGCGGTTCGTACTGACGACACTGAGGCACAAAGTCTGAACGCAGCACGACCATCGCCTTCAGGCAGCCAGCCTCTACCGCCGCCATTAAACAAGCAATAAACTGCTGTCTTTCCCGGTCAGCCTGGGCGTGCCCCTGAGTAAAGATTTCTTCGAACTGGTCAATTACCAGCAGCAATTGCGACCGTCGGGATGACAGCCCAGTCGTCCCAAAGTTTTGGGGCATCGTGCCACGCACAAGCTGGACAAATCCGGCTTCTCCTGCCTGCAAAAGCTGTTCTGCCCGTCTGAGCTGCTCTGCTCGTTCGATCGGGTCGGCTTCGGGATCAACAAAGGCAGCAGCCAGGCTTTTCAGCGGATGTTCACTGGGGGTAATGAGCTTAATCTGCCAATCTGTATCAGTCTGGTTGCTCTGCCGCAGCAGGGGGATCAATCCCGCACGAACTAGCGAAGATTTACCGATGCCCGACGCCCCCACAACTGCAATAAAGTTATTGGTCTTGAGTTTTTGCAGGAGTTCGGTAGACAGGGCTTCGCGTCCAAAAAAGAACTCGGCATGCGATTCGTCAAAACACTCCAGCCCGCGATAGGGGCAAACCGGGGGTGTCTCCAGATGGGATGAGATCGATGCGGGCAGGGGGCGATGCAAAGCAGTTTCTACAGGGAATTGATGCAAAGCAGTTCCCCCTAAGGAGCAATCGACTCCAGTGATTCGGCGCGTCAGAATAATCTCGCTGCCGGAGCTTTCAAATAAGGGCTGCTGAATTTCGCCTTTAAGTTGGTGATTGACCCAATCGGTCAAGGCATGGTGATTCACAATTCCGGTGTTACTGCGCTGGGGGTCGAGTCCGGTGAGGAGGGCTTGGGTGAACACGCTGTAGGGACTGTCGATCGACTCATAGGCAGTCTCATACTCTCGCGAAGCCGCCATAAACAGACGATCGGTTCCTGGTGCAGCGCCTGGATCTGCCTCCAGGAAATTCAGCAGTTCTCCGCTGTGGCAGCAGTCTAGGATAATAATCCGCTGACGAACCGGGCTTTCCT
>NZ_JACJOR010000125.1:0-23151 GCF_014695615.1 Leptolyngbya sp. FACHB-711 | reverse complement strand
ATGATTAGCAGATGATTAATGGAGTGATGCGATCGATGAAGAATCAGTGAAAGCTGAGGAACCTCGATTGCTCACTCTTGTTCCATTCATAGCGGAATTACATAGGTGAAAATTATGACAAACTTTTTCAGACTCAAATCCTCTGATCCAGACTTCCACCGCTTATTTGACAGAAGCAATATTGATCACTTTAAGGTTTACACCAGCGATCGATCGTTGATTGGTCAGGTTGCTGATACCTGGGTTGACGAAGCAGGACGATATTACTTACTGATCGATCGCAATCTTGAGCCGAATGCTCCCAATCGGAATGAGCAAGTTTTAGTGCCGCTTAATCGATTCCAGATTGATTCTCATGCTCATCAGATTCACACTGAAATTAGCGCAGCACAAATCTCTGGCTTACCGATCGTCACTTCCGAAGGAATCGTCCGGGGTGCGGGTCAAACGGTTGCTAATCAGGCGATCGGCACTTCTACGGTAGAAAATTCGGCCGCAAGTGCGGCAGTTCGTCCTACGTCTGTATCTGATGCTGCCACAATGCGCACCTTTGCTCCGCTTGAGGCTTCCTCGCCGCTTGAAGGGGCTGCTCCGCTTGACATTCCCTCTCCAAGTAAAGACGTGCAGCGTGTCGTCATGCCGAACGTGGCAATGGCAAATCCAACGGTTTCTGCACCTGCTCCCACCGCGCAACCGATTCAACAAGCTGTTGAACAACCAACGATTGCCCCTGCACCTGTGGCTGAAGTGCTTGCTAGCCCGGTACAGCCTACGCCGGCTAAAACGTCTGTCCGCATTGCTCAGGAAGAGAAGATTCAGCTGCTGGAGGAACGGCTCGTCGTCAATGCTCGTAAGCAGAAAATTGGCGATGTGATCATGCGAAAGGAAATCGTCACCGAGATGATTCAGGTTCCAGTTCGGCGCGAAAAACTCATTGTTGAGCAAATTAGCCCAGAGCATCGAAAACTGGTAGAAGTTGATTTGAATCAGGGCGATCGCTCGACGATTGAACTCATTGAATCACTCAATGCCAACTCAAATCTCACAAGCTCTCAAGTCGGTCAGCCCATCGGTCACGGCACAAACGGACAGGGTTCGCTGATGTCGATTCAGGCGGCTAGCCAACTGCTGGCAGAATTGGCAAATCGTCCAGAATATCAGGGAGCAAACGTCAGAATTGAATTTGCTGACCCTGGACTCCAGGCAGATTATCAGCTCCGATCGCGGCAGTTTCCAACGAATTCTTACTAAGCAAATGAATTAGGTCTATCCGGTCTGGATAGAACTGTAATGCGTGGGCTGCTATGCAAAAGCTGAAAATGAAGAAGTGGTTGGCTATTTGTTTATCATGCCAGCCCTTCTTGTTTTGGGGACATTTTTTGTACTGCTGATTCTTTACTCTATTTTTCTATCGTTTCAGAAGGTTCAACTTCTGGGCAATACTCAATATCAGTTTGTTGGTTTGAGAACCTTGACGATTGCTGGAAGACGATTGCGTTTGGATCGCGCTAAAAAGCACGGTTCAATCGGTAGCGATTGTGGTTCCAGAACAGGCTATTCTGACATTGACGCTTGCGGTTACTCTAAACGCAGGAATTCGAGGAAAAGCGGTTGATTGGCTGAATTCTGATCAGGGCATGATTGCTGCTGTTTAACCCGGCTTGATTCCCCATTTACTCAACCGCCCTGTAACATTTTCCTGAGCATCCGCTGAAGGAGAGATTTTTTGACAGCTTACGATTGTGAATAACGTCACAGCAGTTAATAGAAATCGTTGAATCCCTCTGCGGAACATTGCAACTTCTTTCAGAGGGAGGGTGTGTCTTAACAACCCTCAATTTATCTTTGTAGAAACGATTACCTGTGCAGGTATGTTGAGAATGCAGCAGATTGTATCGCTCGATTCCTCACAGGTTAAGCAGTGTCGAGTCAGTGTTTCATCGCTTCTATTTACTGAGGTTAGCAGTGGATTCTTTGTCTATCGATACCGTTTCTTCAGAAAATTTTGAGCAGGCTGCCACAATGAGCCAGCTTCCAACGGTTACCCCTTTAGGGAACTGCGAAGCAACTGAAGTTATCCCATCGAATGAACAACTTTCCCCGAAAACCTCAAAGAACGTTATCCGTAGAAGTCTGAGAGCCTCGACGCTCGATGGCGTGTTTGCGACTGTTTTTTCTAATACAACGGGCGGAGTTCTTCTAAGCAATTTCATTCTCAATTTAGGAGCAACTTCAACCCAGATTGGCTTGCTCGCATCCATTCCGATGCTGGCAAATTTGTTGCAGCCGATCGGAGCTTATTTCTCTGAAAAAACAACGAGTCGCCACCTTTATTGCCTCTGGATCTACGGCATTTCTCGCTTGCTGTGGGTCGTGTTGGTAATTGGCATTTTTCTCACAAGCTGGTATCACTTTGATGCACAAGCCCTCATTTTTTGGACGCTGGGAATCTCGCTGGCAACTCATCTTTTGGGCGCATTGGGCAGTGCATCTTGGCTAAGCTGGATGGCAGTGCTGGTTCCCCGTCGCTTAAGAGGACGCTATTTTGGCTTTCGTAATAGTGCTGCAAACCTGACCAATCTGATTAGCATTCCGCTACTGGGTTTGATTATCTCTCTCTGGTTCAGAGGCACGCTCGAAGGATTTGCCATTGTTTTGGTGCTAGGAATTGTTTTTGGCATTGTGAGTCTGGCATTTCAGTTTCTGATTGTGGATGTCAATCCTCAAATGCAACATTTAATCTCAAAAGATAGAACTCAAGATATACAAAACCGGAAAGAAAATCAGGGGGATCAAAATCAGAAAGAGAATCAGGAGGAACGATCGCAATTTTCCCTAAAGCAATCTTTTCTTGACATCTTGAAGGACACGAACTTTCTGATGTTTCTGCTGTATTTCAATCTGTGGATGTTTTCGGTTAATTTATGTGCGCCTTTTTTTAACTTATATTTGCTAGATAATTTGAAGCTTGATATTAGTCAGGTCACGCTTTACAACAGTCTCACTGCGGCAGCTAACCTGCTGATGCTGCTCTTTTGGGGGAAGGTCGCCGATCGCATTGGCAATCGTCCGATTTTGATTGGCGTTGGCATTCTGGTTGCCGTCACGCCGCCGCTCTGGCTGTTTACAGGAGCGAATGAACTCTCGGTCTGGCTCTGGCTGCCACTGCTGCATATTTTAGGGGGGGCAACCTGGGCGGCGATCGATCTTTGCACCAATAACTTGCAAATTGGAGTCGCGCCGGTGCAGAACCAATCTGCTTACTTTGGAATTGTGGCCGCAGTAGCAGGGGTGAGCGGAGCACTGGGAACGCTAGCGGGCGGATATTTAGCGCAGGTAGATGGATGCGGCTTGTTTGGTATTTTTGCCCTGTCTGGGGTTCTGCGTCTGGTTGCCCTTTTACCGCTGGTGTTTGTTCATGAGCAGCGCAGTCAGCCGTTACATCAAGTAATGCAGCTTATTTTTCCCACAGCAGAGGAATCTTCGGTTTGAATCTCCTTTTCGATAGATGGATTGGCAGTAAGGGTGAGTCAAGGTGAAAAAGTGACACCTCAAGAGGATTTCATTATGACTACTAACAACAACAGCAGAGTTATTAACGACCTAGAATACGATTTGCTGGCAGTTCTGAAGAACAAATCGGATGCGGTTCAGCTCTACGATACCTACGTGAAGGATGCCGAGTCGGCTGGTTCTCAACCCTGTGTTGAACTGTTGAAAAAAATTCAAGAAGAAGACAGAAAGCACGCCGAAGAAGTTCGGAATCACCTGAAAGAAGTCATGCAAAAAGGCAAAATGTAATTTACCCTTGCTTTTGATGATTGAACTTGTTCGATCGCAGCTTGATCCCGAATGAATTCGATCGAGAATTGCATCATTAGAACGATTTCACAGGTTGCTAAAAATGGATAGAGTGCTGCTTTGTGAATCAGCAGGGCAGCACATTTTGTTGAGTAAATATTACTACTAAGCAAATATTACTACTGATAAGGTTGCTACTGGTAAATATTGCTACCGGAAGTGTTGGAGGATATTTGAGTAGTATGAGCGGTTTTACAATACCCCCTAAATCCCGCAACTTTTGACTTGCCACTCTCCAAGAGCAAGGGGGGACTTTGAATGTAGGCGAGGTGGCTCGGTTCTTTCCAAGGTTGTGGGGCTAAGGAGGCTGTTCGGGACGCATTTCGGTCAATCAGGTCAATCAGTAGGTTCAATCAGTAAAAACTCATGAAAAACGCCCGTGTTGCTGAAAAACAAGCTCAGCGTTCTTCACACAAAGAATCCTCTTCCCGGCTGGTCTGGGTTGAGGGAATTCGGGTGTTTGCGGCAGTCATGGTGCTGCTTTATCATGCCCAACTATTGTTTACCGACTATGGCTACACCCCGCAGCCGACAGGCTTGATCGATAACCTGGGGCGAATTGCCTATGCCTCCGATCGCCTTGGACCGGGCATTTTAGGAAAGGCGTTGAGCGTGCCGATCTGGTTTGGCTATCAAGCCGTAGATCTGTTTATTCTGCTAAGCGGCTTTACCACGGTTCTCTCGCTTAAGGGTAGACCGCTGGAACCTGTGCAGTTTCTTCGCCGTCGATTTACCCGAGTTTTGTTTCCCTACTGGACGATCGCCTGGTGCAGCTACCCGATTCTGTGGCTGATTGGACAACTGACCAATCGCTACAGCCCTGACCCCTGGAATATGTTTACAGGAGCCGTGTTTCCACTATTGTTTGAGTTTGATGGCGAGCAGCTCCTTGCCACAAGCGGTCCCTGGTGGTTTGTACCCCTGATTCTCAGCTTTATTTTGATCTTTCCGCTGCTGTGGAAGCTGCTGCATCGCTGGGGCGCGTGTCGGCTGCTGCTGGTGAGTTTAGGACTTACGATCGCCTATCGCACGATGGCAGTTTACTGGTTTGGCGGGCATCCAACTTATGTGGTGTTCGAGACCAGTCACGATTGGCTACCGTTTGTGCCGTTTTTAGCGCGGCTCAGTTCCTTCGTGGTGGGTATGGTGCTGGCTCAGGCATTTTTGCAGGGCAGAGGCGTTTTGTTCTGGCGGCTGCGGCGGGTCGTTCTGCTGAGTAGCATG
The DNA here is from genome assembly GCF_014695615.1 of Leptolyngbya sp. FACHB-711. Classification (NCBI taxonomy): domain Bacteria; kingdom Bacillati; phylum Cyanobacteriota; class Cyanophyceae; order Leptolyngbyales; family Leptolyngbyaceae; genus Leptolyngbya; species Leptolyngbya sp. FACHB-711. The sequence continues at coordinate 18,066 of NZ_JACJOR010000125.1, read as the reverse complement.
GTGTATGCGATCGGCTGGCTGTGTCAGTTCAGTCGTTTTGGTTGGATTTTTGCCGATTTACTGTTGCCGATTGGCTTGGCAGGGCTTTGCTATGCCATCTGCCGCTGGCTGCAAAAGTCAAGGCTGCTGGAAGCCGCGATGGGCAGGCTGGGTCGCCACACCTATAGCTTTTTCTTAATTCATAACTTCGTAATCGATCGCACAATTCATCTCTCAGTTGGAAATTCTTTGCCGTCCTACTCCCGTCTCTTGCCACTCCTGGTAGTAGGAACCTTGATTTTGTCTGTTCTTGCAGATTACACTACTCCACTGATCCAGCAGTTGACGATGGCATTCCTGCGGAGCGTGGATCACGCTTTGATACCCGCCTCAGGGCAGCAGCAAACTTGGGGGTTCCAGGTCGGCGATCGGGTTCGCTATGGCGACGAAGGTGGCTGGACGATCCTCCAGGTGGGACGATTACTTGACGGTAAGCGGCTCTATCTGTGTCAATCTGACTACAGAAGCAAAACCCAATGGGTCACGCAGCAGGAGCTTGAACTCGATAAATCGTCCCCAGGCGAGAAGTCGCATCACAATCTGTCAGCTAGATCTCCCACAAGGGGGCAGATGTGAGGCATCCTGTAGCCATTAGCAACTCATTGTTCAGTGAGGAGGGTAACGTAAGTGAGGAAGTGGACGGTCGAGCTACGCAAGGCATTGGTTGCCCATGTCGTGCTGATTGGTTTTCCAACGATCGTGTTTTATTGGATGCGGCTAGAAGGCTGGAGCGTCACCAGTCTACATCTGCTGATTGCCACGTTCTATGTGATTAGTGGGCTGATGCTGCTGGTGGAATCGACCAGTGCGATCGCTCGTCGTTTCGCCACGGATGATTATAAGGCTGAGCGCAATCGCTTTCGTCGATTTTATTACCGTTTTAAATCTCGTTTGGGGCTGGGGGGCGCAAGACAGCCTTATCCCAAGTTGCCCGTTCCTCGCTGTTCCTTCCTGCTGGCTGCCTATTTGCCCAATGAGCAAGAAATCATCCTGGAAACGCTGGAACATATTCTGCTGAACGTGCAGCGTCCGCCAGACGGAATCGAGGTCGTGCTGGCATACAACACCCCCCACGACTTATCGATCGAGGAAAATTTGCGAAGGCTTGCCCAGGTTTACCCAGAACTCAAGCTCTTGCGGGTGGAGGGAAGTCGATCGAAAGCCGAAAACCTCAATGCCGCCTTTGATCTGGTTACTGGAGAAATTACCTGCATTCTGGACGCGGATCATCACCCCGCGCCCGATTGTTTGTTTCGGGCATGGCACTGGATCGAGCAGGGCTATGACGTAGTGCAGGGACGCAGCATTATTCGCAACCACCAGGAGAATTTGCTGACCCAGACGATCGCCATTGAGTTTGAAATGATCTACGGCATTGTTCACTCGGCAAAATCTTTTCTCACGGATTCCAGCATTTTTGGCGGCTCCAACGGTTACTGGCGAACTGAGGTACTGAAGCAAATTCGCTTTAATGCGGCAATGCTGACCGAGGATATTGATGCCTCAATGCGAACCCTGCTCCAGGGCTATCGGATTTTGCACGATCGCAGCATTATCAGCACCGAACTGGCTCCAGTGGATTTGAAATCTTTCTGGTTTCAGCGCAAACGCTGGGCGCAGGGCTGGCTGGAAGTAGCACTCAAATATCAGCGACAGCTCTGGAATTCCGATAAGCTCAGCTTAGTGCAAAAGGCTTTCTGGATTTATTTGCTTTATTACTGTGAGTTTTATTCGCTGGTTGCTATCCAGATTATTCCGATCGTCCTTAGCCTGTCGCTATCCGATGGCACAATTCCCGATAACCTGAATAACTATCTGTGGTTCAGCACAATGATTTCGTTTATCGGCGGAGTCTATCAAACGCTAGCAACCGCGAAAGTGGCTCAGGTACGCTATCCACTCTACTACTACGTCAATCACGTCCTGATGCTGGTTCCCTATATTTTCTTTAAGAATATTATTGCGATCGTGGCAATCTATGACCATGTGCGCGGACACTCAAGCTGGCTCGTGACTCCACGCGGCAAGCAGCCCTACTACATTTCAAATCTGCAAAAAGAGACTGTTCCTCCTTCTCCCTCGGTCTTGAATTCAACTAAATCGTAAGCCGGGGGTCATCGCGGAACCCCCAACCGGAAACTGGATTGGGATTCCCCTACTTGTCGGGGTTGGGAGGCTAAAGCAGGACTGCTGATACTTCCAAACTATGCCTCCAGCCTGCGTTCTAGCAATTGTCATCTGCGTCTGACAAATTCGCTCGGGTTCAAGGCTCATTCCTGATCGAGTTCGCTAGACTAAGGTCATACGCCAAAACAAATAAATTCAGTGGTTCCCAGGCATATCCTGGGAATTTCTGTTTTCAGCTCGCGTTTTCGATCGACTTGGATACAAAATCAGCATTTGCCCCATGCAGGTTCTTCATAAATGGTAATATTTTGTATTCAGCGATACTGGATTCCGCATCGGTCACGCCTATTGTTCTGTTAAAAGCACAAGGTACAAGGCTTTAAAGACACCAGTTTTAAGACACTAGTTCTCAGACCCTCGTTAAGACGCAAGTTTGCCCAAGCAGTACTCTCCTCATCCCCTCTCCTGCATGAACGACGACATCACCCTGCCGAATCAGTCGATTTTCCGGTCTGCCGCTTCAGTCTCCAGTCACGAATGCTCTAATCCGATCGCCCCTTCCGTGGGCAAAGTTTATCTGGTGGGCGCGGGTCCAGGCGATCCGGGCTTGATGACGCTGAAGGGCAAGGGACTACTCGAACACGCTGATGTGGTGATTTATGATGCGCTGGTAAGCCCGCCGATCCTGGCAATGATTAATCCTGACGCTGAAAAAATCGATGCAGGCAAGCGGCGGGGACGACACTCCCTGGTTCAGGAAGAAACCACCCAGCTTCTCGTCGAGAAGGCGCAGCATCACGCGATCGTCGTGCGGCTCAAAGGCGGCGATCCCTTTGTCTTCGGGCGGGGCGGCGAAGAAATGGAAGACCTGATGCAGGCAGGCGTTCCGGTGGAAGTTGTACCGGGTATCACGTCTGGGATCGCGGCTCCGGCGTATGTGGGCATTCCGCTCACCCATCGCGCCTACAGTTCGTCGGTCACATTTGTCACAGGTCATGAGTCAGCAGGCAAATACCGTCCGCAGGTGAACTGGCAGGCGATTGCCCACGGCTCAGAAACGATCGTGATTTACATGGGCGTTCATAACCTGCCCCATATTGTGCATGAACTCACCGCCGCAGGTTTAGACCCTCACACGCCGATCGCCCTGATTCGCTGGGGAACCCGTCCCGACCAGGAACAGCTCATTGGTACACTAGAGACGATCGCTCAGCAGGTCGAAGAAACCGGATTTGAGGCTCCGGCGATCGCCGTAGTGGGTCGTGTGGTCGATCTGCATCAAACCCTGGCGAATGTAATGCTTCCGCCTGTCGTTTTGTGATTGAGCAATGGTCGCCCTGCCTGCCTGGTTACGTTCCCTTCTCTGGAAACTGGTCAAGCGTTCAATTCGGCGCAAGTTTCCCCAGGTGCAGCCGATCGATCCCGCAACCCTGACAGCGCAGCTTCAACAAGAGCCAAAACCCGTTTTACTCGATGTGCGATCGGCTTCGGAATACGCCGTGAGCCACCTGCCAGCAGCACAGCAGATTGATCCCGCCACCAAAGACTTCTCTGATCTCCCTTACCCGCCCGATACGTCGATCGTCTGTTATTGTTCGGTCGGCTATCGATCGGCACGACTGTGCGCTCGCTTGCAGGCAGCAGGCTATCAAAATGTTCGCAATCTGGAGGGGTCGGCTTTTGAGTGGGTCAATCAGGGCTATCCGGTGTATCGAGAGGAGCAAAGGGTGCGATCGATCCATCCGTATAATGCTCAGTGGGGACTGCTGTTAGACAAGGCTGATGTTGAAAAAACAGAGCGTGAACTGCCTCCCTAGCTTCCCAATTCTTGGGGGAACCGAGTTAGCCTCCTGTTGGGTTTCAAAGTGTCCCCTAAAGTTGACCTGTTTCGGGGGCAATGTAGACCCTTAAACACTCGTCAAACAATTCCTAAAATTTATCAAAAAGCAAAAGGTTCATTCTCGCCCAAAAAGCAAATTTACAGCTTTTTTTTGGGTTAAATCCCTCTCCTGATAGTTTAATTAAGGCAGCTTTCCATCGATCGTCTAATTAGCATTTTGCTTGAGGTGCGGGATGAAAGTTGCGGTTTTTAGTACCAGGGAATACGATCGGCAATTTCTTGAAGTCGCGAACTATGACCATGAGCATGAACTCGTCTTTTTTGAGGTGCAGCTCAATCGCAATACGGCTTCTTTAGCAAATCGCTATCCGGCAGTTTGTATCTTTGTGAATGATGTTGCCGATGCAGCGACCTTAGAAATTTTGGCATCGCATGGAACAAGTCTGATTGCGCTCCGCTCTACCGGGTTTAATCACGTCGATCTCAAGGCTGCGGCACGACTCGGAATGCAGGTTGTGCGAGTTCCGGCGTATTCGCCTTATGCGGTCGCAGAACACGTCGTTGCGATGATTCAAACGCTAAACCGCAAAACTCATCGTGCCTACAATCGCGTTCGGGAAGGTAACTTTTCCCTTGAAGGACTGCTCGGCTTTGATCTGCATGGTCGCACGATCGGCGTAGTGGGAACTGGCAAGATTGGGCAAATTTTCGCTCAGATTATGAACGGCTTTGGCTGCCAGGTATTGGGCTACGATTTGTTCAAAAAACCCGCATTTGAAGCAGTTGGTCAATATGTCGATCTGCCCGAACTGCTGTCTCAGTCGGACATCATCTCACTGCACTGTCCCCTCACGCTGGAAACGTATCACCTGATTAACCCAAAAGCGATCGAGCAAATGAAGCCGGGAGCCATGCTAATTAATACCAGCCGGGGGGGGTTGGTTGATACCGAAGCAGCGATCAAAGGCTTAAAGTCAAAGAAGATTGGCGCCTTGGGTTTAGATGTGTACGAGCAGGAATCTGACCTGTTTTTTGAGGATTTGTCCAACGAAATTATTCAGGATGATTTATTTGAGCGATTGACTACATTTCCGAATGTTTTGATTACGGCGCATCAGGCATTTTTCACCAAGGAAGCGTTAGAAAATATTGCCGAAACAACGATGCAAAATATTTCTGATTTTGAGAACGATCAGCCGCTCAAGAACGAAGTCAAAGCAGAGGAAAAAATCGTCTCCAAATCACCCGCACCTCGCAGTCGCCCATGATTTGCGCGAAAGGGAATGTGAGGGCTGTGCCCCGGCAAAGGCAGCCAGAGAGATCTTCCAGCATCCCAAACACCCACCCGCTACTTCTCCATCATCCTTCTAGACAGAATTATTCAGCGATCGGTTAAACTTGCTCTGATGCATCATCTATCCCTTTTTGTCGAGTTTCTGTTTCGCTTTAAATCTGTTTCGCTTTAAATGTTTAGCTTTAAAGAGGATGCCAAACCTCCGCTCAAATTCCCGTGAAAAGCATTAATATTCGCACCGTTGCTACCACGCCGTATCTAGATCAGAAACCCGGCACTTCGGGACTGAGAAAGCCCGTCCAAACCTTTCGCCAGTTTCGCTATCTGGAAAACTTTGTGCAGGCAATCTTTGATGGTTTAGACTGCGCAGGGCAACTGCTGATACTGAGCGGCGACGGACGCTACTATAACCGAACTGCAATCCAGATCATTCTGAGAATGGCGGCAGCAAATGGATTTGCGCGGGTCAAGGTGGGGCAGGGCGGCATTCTCTCGACTCCGGCGGCTTCTGGGATGATTCGCAAATTTGGCGCAGTTGGCGGCATCATTCTGTCTGCTAGCCACAATCCGGGCGGCGTGAACGGCGATTTTGGCATCAAGTTCAACAGCAGCAATGGGGGACCCGCTTCTGAAACGGTTACGGATGAAATCTACCAGCGGAGCCGCACGATCGATCGCTTCAAACTCATGGAAGTTTCAGATGTTGATCTCGATCGCTTGGGCGAAACGCAGCTTGGCGAAATGCTCGTTGAAGTGATTGATCCGATCGCGGACTATATGAGTCTGATGGAGAAGATTTTTGACTTCGATCGAATTCAGTCTCTCTTGATCTCCGGCAACTTTCGCATGTGTTTTGATGCAATGCACGCCGTTACAGGTTCCTATGCCCATGCGATCTTTGAGCGGCGACTGGGCGCATCGGTTGGAACCGTGCAAAATGGCATCCCGCAAGAAGATTTTGGCGGCGGACATCCTGACCCCAACCTGGTGTATGCCAAAGAACTGGTCGATCGTCTGTTTGGGCATAACGCGATCGATTTTGGTGCCGCCTCAGACGGAGACGGCGATCGAAATATGATTTTAGGACGGCGGTTTTTTGTGACGCCTAGCGATAGTCTGGCAGTGTTGGCGGCAAATGCTCATCGGGTTCCGGGTTATCGAACCGGATTGGCAGGAGTAGCGCGATCGATGCCCACCAGCGCAGCCGTCGATCGGGTCGCGGCAAAACTTGGAATCGGCTGCTACGAAACCCCGACGGGCTGGAAGTTTTTTGGCAATTTGCTGGACGCTGGGAGAATCACACTCTGCGGCGAAGAAAGCTTCGGCACTGGCTCAAACCACATCCGCGAGAAGGATGGACTGTGGGCAGTGCTGTTCTGGCTCAATTTAATTGCCGTACAGCAGCAGTCGGTGGAACAAATCGTACAGAATCACTGGCGCACTTACGGACGCAACTACTACTCACGGCATGACTATGAAGGCATTGAAACCGATCGCGCCGAAACCTTAATTGCCCAGCTGCGATCGAAACTGCCCAGTCTCAAAGGAGAAAGATTTGGACAATACGAAGTCCAGTACAGTGACGACTTTGCTTATCTTGACCCGATCGATGGCAGCATCAGCCAACAGCAGGGCATCCGAATCGGATTCACGGACGGCTCGCGCATCGTGTTCCGGCTATCCGGCACAGGTACTCAGGGCGCGACACTGCGGGTTTACCTGGAACGGTACGAACCCAACATCAACTGCCAGAGCTTCGAGGTACAGCAAACGCTAACGGACTTTATTGAGATTGCCGATCGCCTTGCCCAAATTCGATCGCTCACAGGGATGGCTCAACCCACAGTGATCACTTGAAGGAATATCCTTATCCCATCAAGCCGCAGGTTCGTCGCGCTCAGGCTTAGGCGATTGGGCTTGAAGCAGGCGCGTCAGGCGATCGGCAGACCACTGCTCAGACGGATAAGCCACTGCAACAATTTGCGATAGGCGGATCAGCCAGGTGGTAGACAGGCAAGGTTCACTGGAGGATTCGGTTTTATCAGGGGTGTAAATGCAAAGCACCTCGACAAATTCTGAATCCAGATAAATGGGTCTTCCTGCATAGCGATCGCCTGGAACTTCGATCCAAACCTTGCTGCCGCTTTGCAGGGCTTCGTTTAACCGATCAAAAAGCCGATTCGAGAGCCGATTCTTTTCCAGCATAGTTTTACTCCTACCTATAAGGAGGCATCAGCGACTACAACGGATGCGATATGAATTTCTGAACAATATCACAGCCTGCTGACGTAATGTTGCCCTAGATAGATGGCAAATCTTCTGTATGACCAGTGGATGACCCAATTGATGACAAAGAGGCGATTAAGCGACGACCAGCGTAAAATTACGCCTCCTATCTGCTGCGGTTCTGCCCTGATACCGATTCTCAAGCCAAACCGCTCCTGATCTCCGTCAATTTGCGTAAGTCCATGTTCTGAAAGTTGCGTGAAGCTTTTCTAATTGCGGCACAAGCGGGTTATTATGTCGGGTAGCAATGTCCAATTTATTGGCATTGATGTTGAATTCTGTTTTCTCTATGGACCGAAGTCCATTCCCCCACAGTACATAGCCCCTGCACGGTAAGCCATTGCACGTCTGACCTAGTAAGTCTGACCCAGGATGAGTTTCCCGGCGCGAGGGGAATTCATAGGAGGTTCTTAATGCTTACCCAGGAACGCAAGCTTGCCCTGTCGGAATTTTCTGTGGGCGATCGGCTATCTGACTTAAACCGCCTAAAAGCAGAACTTACCGAACTGCAATCGGTAGATATCAGCGAGTATATTAGCGAACTGCCCTCAGAACAAAGAGCGATCGTTTTCCGGCTGCTGCGAAAACAGCAGGCAACCGATGTGTTTGAATATTTGCCTGCCGACATTCAGGAATCGCTGATTGAGTCTTTGCACGCGGTGGATGTGCGGCAGTTAGTGAACTCAATGCGTCCAGACGATCGGGCTGAACTGTTTGACGAATTGCCCGCTCGAATTGTGCGCTTGCTCCTTCAGCAACTTAGCCTCGAAGAACGTCAGGCAACCGCGATTATTCTCGGCTATCCCGAAGGCACTGCCGGACGGATTATGACTACTGAGTATGTGAAGCTGCGCGAGGGCTTGACCGTTGGACAGGCGTTAGAAAAGATTCGCCGCACAGACGAAGACAAGGAAACCATTTACTACGCCTACGTCACCGATGACTCGCGCCGCTTGATGAGCGTTGTTTCACTGCGTCAGTTGCTGTTTACCTTTCCAGATGTGCTGATTCGCGATATCGCCAGCGATCGGGTGATTAAGGTCTACACCGAAATGCCCCAGGAAGAAGTGGCGCGGCTAATGCAGCGATATGACCTGCTGGCGGTTCCCGTGGTCGATCGCGAAGATCGCCTGGTTGGAATTGTAACGATCGATGACGTGATCGACGTGCTGCAACAAGAAGCCACCGAAGACATCCAGAAACTTGCTGGAGCCGGAGGAGATGAGGCTGCGCTGTCGCCGCCCATCGTCACCATTCAAAAACGTCTGCCCTGGCTGCTGCTCAACATTGCGCTTTACGTGGGGGCTGCGAGTGCGATCGCACCGTTTCAGTCAGTGATTTCGCTGGTTCCGGTGCTAGCAGTCGTGATGCCCATTCTGTCTAATACGAGCGGCAATGTGGCAATTCAGGCACTCTCGGTGACAGTACGCGGCTTGGGCATTGGAGAAGTTACTCACGCCGATACGTTCAAAATCCTTCGCAAAGAGCTGCTGGCAGGACTGGGAACCGCTGCCGGGCTGGGACTCGCGCTGGCGATCCTGTCGCTGCTCTGGGCAGTTCCGGCAGAAAGATGGGTGTCGTTCGTGGCGGGTGGCGTCATGATTGTGAATGTCTTTATTGCCGCTAGTCTAGGAACCTTACTGCCGATGGGACTGAAGCGAGTTGGACTCGATCCGGCTCTGATTAGCGGTCCACTGCTGACGACCACCCTGGATGCTGTCGGATTTTTCACCTTTCTAAGTTTGGTCTCGATCGCCCTTAAGTTCTTTGGTTAGAGGGATTCTGGGAAGTTGGGTCTAGCGGGATTGCTGAATAAGTGTTTGAGGCTTCCAGCTCCCCAAATATCCCTTAATGCTGGAGGACTTTGAAATGAGCAAACTTGCTTTTGTTTGCCAAATTTCTTGTCACGCACCAAGTGCAGGATTTACAGTTTCCTATTTCTAGCAAGATTTATGAGTTTAAGATAGGTGATTAAGTATGAGTTTAGATTGATACATCATTAAGCAACGATCGCGCTAGCTCACAAAATCCTTCTGCTTCTTCTGCCTGCGTAATGTAAGTGGGTTTGTGAGTGAGGCGGTCGCCATAGTGACCAATATTTGCCACACCAACAGAATGCGGGAAGAAACAAGCATCAAACAAGCTCTCGTCGTTGGGACTATCGCCGATCGTGATCACCTGATCAACTGAGATATCGGAAAACTGCTGACGAAGCACCTGCAACAGTCCGGCTGCTTTGTTCTGCTCCAACGGCAAAATGTGACACTGCACGGTGCTGTAGGTAAATCCCCAGCCTTGCTGCTGACACCGATCGCTTAACTGCTGAAGCTCTGCCTCGGATAACTCCCCGATGTCAAACGTCCAGTCTGTTATCCGAAACCGATTGTCTGCAGACTCTTGAATGTGAGGCACGATCGTCTGCAACTCACCAAACATCTGCGCTAATTTTTGCCGATGCAGCGCAATCTCAGGAATCGAAACGATCAGCTCGAGTTTTGGATGATCTGCCTTGTAGAACAGCCCTCCGTTCTCTGCGATCGCAGCAGCCACAGGCAAATAGCTCACGATCGCATTTACCCATCCTGCCGATCGCCCAGTCACAATCACTACTGGAATTTGAGCGTCTTGTAAATCGGTCAGAACTTGCAGCAGGGGGGCAGTGAATTTGCCCGATCGGGTAAGAGTTCCGTCCATGTCGGTTGCAATCAGGCGAATTGATTTGGGGGAAGGAAGGGAAAGCATCGGAGTTAAGTGGATAGGTAATCGCTTAGGTAATTGTTGAGGCGATACGAATACAGGTTTACGAATACAGATTGTAGAAGAGACGATAACGTTAGAGCGGGTTGGGATGGAATGAGCCGCAAGTTTGAGAACGTATGGAGTTTGCTTTGATGACGCTGCCAGAGGAACTGCTTTCGATCGACCCCCTCAAGGAAATTGCTTTGCAGTCACCCGTGATGAGTCTCCTTGTTCTCATAGGAGCAGCAGGGCTGGATTGCTGGATTGGCGATCCGTGGGGCTGGCTTCATCCGGTGCAAGTGATGGGTTGGGGAATTCAGCAGTATAGCCGATGGGCGTTGGGGTTCAAATCCACGATCGTTCAGCGATCGGCAGGGGTGGGCTTGGCGATCGGGATAATAGGTCTGAGTGCGCTGACTGGCTGGCTGGCAATCGCAGGAGCAATCTGGCTGCATCCGCTGTTTGGGGCAATTACGGCGATCGTTCTTCTGGCAAGCTGTTTTGCGGGGCGTAGTCTGCGACGGGCAGCAGAAGATGTGCTGGCTCCTTTACAGGCAGGCGATTTAGCAATGGCACGATCGCGGCTCAGTCTTTATGTCGGGCGAGAGACGGCTGATCTAGATGAAGCAGAAATTTTGCGAGCCGTGCTGGAGACCGTGACTGAAAATGCGGTGGATGGCGTGCTGGCTCCTTTGTTTTACGCGATCGTCGGGTCGTTTTCCCCTATTGGGGCTGTTCCACTGGCACTGGCATACAAAGCGGCAAGCACGCTGGACTCGATGGTGGGCTACCGGGAAGCCCCCTATCAAGATCTGGGCTGGTGCAGTGCCCGATTAGAAGATGGCTTAACCTGGGTTCCCTGTCGGCTGACGGTGTTGACGCTGGCATTACTGTCGGGTCAACCGCGAAAAGTCTGGCAGATTTGCTGCCGAGATGCGCCTCAAGATCCAAGTCCTAATGCAGGCTGGAGCGAATGTGTTTATGCGGCAGTGCTGGGGGTGCAGGTGGGCGGCAAAAACCAGTATCACGGTGTAATCAAAAACAAGCCGCTGTTGGGAGATCCCATTCATCCCATTACGTACGATCGCATCCAGCAGGCGATGAACTGGACAAGACGAGTTTTTCTGCTGTGGTTGGCGATCAGTGTCGCTGCCACGCTATGCGTCACGAACCTTCTCTAATCCTCTACGAGCATGGAGGGACTCGAACCCCCGACCCTCAGAACCGGAATCTGATGCTCTATCCACTGAGCTACATGCCCTCGAACCTTCCCTATCATAACAGCTCAATGATTCATCAGCAAACTTTGTGGTTTCAGGAATTGGTGATTAAGCAAATTAAAGCTTTCGTCGCTCCGAGCTTGAGCTGCGAAGGTTTTGGGGATGCCACTGCATGAAGTCGAAATTGTTGATGCCGATCGGGTTCCAGTTTGCCAAACCCGGCAATTACGCCATTCTCATCTGCACCAATTCTCATCTGCACCAATTCTCATCTGCAACAACGGTGAAACGTTGAAGCCCTGATTAACGGTAGCCTAAACTTCTGCGATCGTCGCTGACAAATTGCTATGCTCATCAGGTGATTGACCCATTTCCATTCCCATCATTTCGGGTAAAAGTCTATGTCTGTACCTGCTTGTGATTTGCTGCTGCGTCGGGGCAAAATTCTGTGGCAAAATGCACCTGCCGAAATTGCCGATATTGCGATCGATCAGGGTCAGATTGTGGCGATCGCGCCTCAGTTGAACCATGCCGCGCAGCTTGAGCTAGATTTGCAGGAACAGATCGTCAGTCCGCCTTTTGTGGAGTCGCACATTCACTTAGATTCTGCATTGACTGTTGGAGAACCGCGCTGGAACCAAACCGGAACCCTGTTTGAAGGCATTGAAATCTGGCGAGAGCGCAAGCAGAATTTGACGATCGAAGATGTAAAGCAGCGGGCGATCGAAACCCTGAAGCAGCAGGCAATGCAAGGCGTTCTCTTTGTTCGTTCTCATGCGGATGTCAGCGAGAAAAATCTGGTTGCGCTGAAGGGCTTGCTAGAAGTGCGCGATCTGGTAAAGGATTGGATGACGCTTCAGGTGGTCGCTTTTCCGCAGGACGGAATTTACGGCAGTCCAGACAACGAGGCGTTGATGGAAGAAGCCTTGAAGCTGGGCGTTGATGTGGTCGGGGGTATCCCACACTACGAGCTGACCCGTGAGGATGGCGTGCGATCGATTGATCGAATTTTTGAATTAGCGCAGCAGTACGATCGGCTGATTGACGTGCATTGCGATGAGATTGACGATGATCAGTCTCGTTTTTTGGAAGTGATTGTGGCAAACGCAATTCGATCAGGCATGGGGTCGCGGGTGACCGCTAGCCACACCACTGCGTTTCATTCCTACAACAATGCCTATGCGTTTAAGCTAATGGGCTTTCTTCAGCGCACATCGGTTAACTTTATTGCCAATCCGCTGATCAACATTACGCTTCAGGGACGCACTGACACCTACCCCAAACGGCGCGGCGTGACGCGGGTAAAGGAATTGTGGCAGCAGGGGCAAAACGTCAGCCTCGGACATGACTGCATCTGCGATCCGTGGTATTCGCTCGGTACAGGAAATATGCTGGATGTGGCAAGTATGGCTCTGCACGTCTGTCAGATGACCGGAACCGAAGAAATGAATGCCTGTTACAACATGGTGACGTGGCACGGGGCAAAAACGCTGCACGTTGAAGACCAGTACGGCATTGAGGTAGGCAAACCAGCAAACTTAATCGTGCTGGAGGCTGACAGCCGCTATGATGCAATTCGCCGCCGTGCTGCCGTCCGGTACGTCATTTCACGCGGTAAGCTGCTCAGCATAACGGAGCCTGCCCGATCGCACTGGAAGGGCGAAGCCTAAGCAATAACTGCAAAGCGATTTCTGGCGTTGCTGAATAAGCGTATGATACGCCCCCCTAGCCCCTCAAAGTTGGGGGAACCAGAATTCAAAGTCCCTCAGTATTGAGGGATTTAGGGGGCGATGCAGAAGCTAAATTTGCACCCTTCATATCCCGATTCAGCAACGCCAAAAAAGGAGCCACAGGCATCTTCAAGGGAAGCATGTCGTGACTCCTAAATCACTCTCATTAAAAAGCAAAGCGGTGAATAGACCGCTCACCAGAAACGATCGCCGACTTTAGCAAAAGCTGAAATCGTTAATGTTGCGATCGCAGAACTTTTTACCACAGTCCTCGAACAGGGGCAGGAGTCTGGGTAGTCGTTGCTCTGGTGGTTCCGGTGGTACCAGTGGTTTGGGTTCTGACGGTTCCGGTCGTGCCAGTGGTTTGGGTTCTGACGGTTCCCGTGGTCTCAGTCGTTTGAGTTCTGACGGTTCCCGTGGTGCCAGTTGTCCCCGTAACGCCAGTCGTTCCCGTTGTGCCACTAGTTTGGGTTCTGGTCGTTCCGGTAACTCCAGTTGTCCCCGTAACACCGGTGGTTCCGGTCGTGCCGCTGGTTTGGGTTCTGGTCGTTCCGGTCACTCCGGTAACTCCGGTGGTTCCCGTGGTTCCCGTGGTTCCCGTGGTTCCCGTGGTTCCCGTGGTTCCAGTAGTTCCCATTGTGCCAGTGCTTCCAGCAGTCTGAGTTCTGGTGGTTCCAGGGGTTCCGGCAGTTTGAAGGCGGTCGCTCAACTGAGAGGCAATCGATTGTGGAACAAGAACTTCATCGATCGCATGAATCACGCCATTGCTGGCTTCTACATCAGGAGTCGTCACCGTTGCGTTATTCACCGTAACGCCAGAAGATGCAGCCTGAATATTGAGTGGGCCGTTGAGACTATCCACTGAACCACTACGAATCTGGCTGGAAGGTAGCTCACCCGAAACCACATGGTAGGTAAGAATCTGCGTTAGCAAATCCCGGTTTTGCGGCTCAAGCAATGCCTGGAGCACGCCAGGAGGAAGGGCAGCAAACGCCTCATTGGTTGGCGCAAAGACGGTAAGAGGTCCGGGTCCAGATAGGGTTTGAACTAATCCTGCTGCCTGCACCGCTTGAACCAGGGTACTGAAATTAGGATTGGCAGCCGCTACACCCACGATCGTATTAGAAGCTTGCGTTGCAGTTGCGGGAGCGGAGGGCTGAGAATTTGTGGACTGAGCCATTGCCGCAACAGGGGCAAAACTTCCTGCACTGATAGCAAACACGATTGCCAGTGCCTTAGAACTGATTTTTATAGTCATCGTTCACTCCTTAATCGTGCTTCGTCCAATATTACCCGATTTGTGAAGAAAACTTAAAGCACGGCATCACATATAACAAATGACAATGATAAATAAATTAATGATTGAGGAATGATTGAGGCGATCGGCAAAGCAATTCACCCTTTGGCAATCGACCTCAGGAAGGGCTAGGAAGCAGCGGCTCCGTCTCTTTTCGCTCTTCAAGGGATTGAGCCTGATGAGACAGAGTAACATCCGGAGATTTTCCGCTCGTCCCCGTCATTAGCTTCAGTGCGAGAAATCGCAGCGGGCGGATTGCTCCCATTACGTGTAAACCTAACCGCCGCACCAGCACGATCGGCAGCACAGTATTCGAGAAAAAGCGATCGAGAAAATCGGTGAACCCAAGAATCATTAGATTTTCAAATTTGCGCCAGCGTTCATATCGCCGCAGAACTTTGAGACTGCCTACATCCTCGCCGCGCTGATAGGCCGTTTTGATCACCTGTGCCAGTGCTGCCGCATCGCGAATGCCCAGATTCATGCCCTGTCCGCCCACGGGATGACAGCAGTGAGCCGCGTCGCCCACCAGTGCCAGCCGAGACAAGGTATATCGATCGCTCTGCATCAGCTTCACCGGAAACAGGAGTCGATCGCCCAGCAATTCAATCTTGCCCAATTGCCCATCATATCGACGCTCCAGCTCTGCCAGAAACTCAGATTCTTCGACTTCCAGCCATTTTTTAGCTTCCGCATGGGGAGCAGTTAAGACAATCTGACAGCGATTCTCCGGCAGAGGCAGGGTCGCAAACGGACCACTTGCCCAGAAATGCTCGCGCGCGATGTTGCCGTGAGATTTCTCAGGACGAATTACCGCCGTAATACAGGACTGCCAGTATTGCCAACCTTGGGTCTGAATGCCTGCGGCTTCACGGAGAGGCGATCGAGAACCATCTGCGGCGACCAGGAGGCGTGTTTGCACCGTCTGAAGCTCTCCTGCAATCGAGAGCGTGAGCGTGACGCGATCAGTCTGATAATCCGCCTGCTGCACTTCCGCCGGACAAATCCAGGTGATTGACTCTGCGCCTTCCAGCCGATTCAGCAATGCCTGCACAATCACATGATGTTCGCCCACGTAGCCCAGTTCATCGGTGCCCAGGTCCTCAGGCTGCAACCTTACAACCGCAGGATAATGCTCATCGGCAAGGGAAATCTGCTGAAAGGTGGTAATCTGCGGCAGAATCTCGTCCCAGATGCCCAGCCCTGCAAAGATCTTGCCAGACATTAATGTAATCGCGTATGCCCGATGAAACTGGAGTCCTGCGTCACGCGGCTTTGCCTCAATCAGGGCAATCTTTAAGCCCGTGTCTTTGAGGGCACAAGCCAGAGTTAAACCGACAATGCCGCCCCCCACGATCGCCAAATCAAACAGAGCAGGCAGGGAGCCAGAAGAGGAAACCGAAGCAGACTGAGCCAGAATCATTCGAGACAGCAATAGAAATTACAGGCAGAAAATTACAGGCAGATAAGTCCCAAACTGATTGACTTTAGCAATCAATTCAGGTTATGAGCCGCAATACTTTTATTCTGCCGCGACCGACTAAGAGAAGCAAGGCAAACCGAACATTGCAGAATTATTGTGCAGGGGAAAGTAAAATTAGCTGCTGGGACTGGAGCGATCGCACCCCAGCCAAATCTAAATCTACAGTTTGTAGAATTTCTCGAACCGATCGCGTCTGATTGCCGTCTGCGGCTTTGAGAAACTGCCATTCGGCTTCGCTCAGGTTCACAATCTGGTAGTCGTAGTTAAATAGACAGCGACTATCCCACCCGTCCATACAAGGGCTGCGAGCGGGCATGGCAGACAGCAGCGTTTCGTCGTCCGACCAGTCCGGTTTCGGAAGCGGCTCGCGTCCGAGGAAAAATTCGTAGTGGGTAATGGTTTCCGGGTCGAGCAGTTCGATCAGGCGATACCGCTGGCGATCACTAAGGTGGGCGGCACGATCCAGTAAATCTGGGGCTTTGTGAAGAAGGCGATCGAGCTGCCAGACACGAGGATTTGAGAAACCAATGAACTCTAGCCCCGAAGCGTCGATCAGTTCAAATAATGTATCGATGTTGTAATCAATCTCCTGAGGGTGAACGTACATATCTGCAAAGCATTCGTCCTTCTGGTTTTCCAGCGACCAGCGTTCTTGCTCTCGCTTCACCAAACGGTTGTTTTCTGGCAATGCACTCAAGATTTTGCGTCCAACCTGAACGCCGTCTTGATAGTTGCCGCGCTGGTCTCCCTGAAGGAGGGCGATCGCCTGCTGCATCAGCTTAATTTCCCAGCGTCCTAATTCTCCATAAACAAAAATGTGCATAATGCCACCCGGAGCTAGCTTTTTTGCCAAAGCTTGAATGCCGCGAATTGGGTCAGGCAGGTGATGCAGAACGCCAACGCAATTAATAAAGTCAAATTCGCCCGAAAGCTGCCCTACATCATAAAGACTCAGGTGATGAAACTGAACTCGACTCGCGCCGCTCCGCTGACATCGCTCCTGGGCGACAGCAAGAGTTCCGGCACTGAGATCAATTCCAGTGACTTGCGCTTCAGAATTGAGATGCACCAAATACTCGGTTCCTACACCTGAGCCACAGCCCGCATCCAGAATGCGAACATCCTGCCGGGAAGGCTTCTGTCCGGTGCAAAAGTTGTAGGCAGCGAGCCAGTTCCATCGCCAGTTGTAGCCAGGGGGCGGCTCATCCAGCAGGGGTTCCGGTGGAAAAGGGTAAGTGTCGTAGAGTTTGGCAACAGCAGCGGAAATTGCAGAATCAGACATAGCCTCAGGAGTTGCAGGGGTGAGAGGGCAGCAAATTTGAGTGTATCGAAAAGGGGGACAGCGATGGGGACCTAAATACTCGTGATGAGAAAGTAACAAAACTTATACACATCCTCAGGTATGCTGCCTCGATCCCCTATGATTTTCTGTGTGGCACTCTTCGGTTCTCTACATGGTTCTTAATAATTTCATGTGGAACCCCGAAACGTTCTAATTTAATACTTAGCCAGTTGACCCTGGGCAGTCGTTCTGGTGAGCTTTATTGGAGGTCGTAGACGCTGTGAACCCGTAAACCGTGAACACAGTCAAGCGATATTTCATGAGCGGCACTTAGGGGCAGGTCTAAATGCAATCACTATATAAGGGAGCTTTTGAAATCCAATGAGTGTTAAGGCGAGTGGTGGAAGCTCTGTTGCGCGTCCGCAGCTATATCAAACCGTACCTGTCGCAACCATTTCTCAAGCTGAGCAGCAAGACCGTTTTCCGGGACGGGCAGAGCTAAATGAGCTTTCCGGCTACTTCAACTCTGGTTTGAAGCGGCTAGAAATTGCACAAATCCTGACCCAAAACTCGGAGCTGATTGTCTCTCGCGCTGCCAACCGAATTTTTGTGGGTGGCTCTCCGATGGCGTTTCTCGAAAAGCCTACGGAAGAAGTGCCCGTCATGATGACCATGGGCGGTACAGCACTGGATACCAAAGAAGCCATGAAGCTGGGAACCGCAACCTAT
>NZ_JACJOR010000124.1:0-13523 GCF_014695615.1 Leptolyngbya sp. FACHB-711 | reverse complement strand
GATCGGGTTGCCGTCTTTGTCGATGTTGAGTTCTTCACGGCGCAGAGTTTCATCTGCAACCACGGTATCGCGATCGATTTCCTTCCGTACCGTTACTTCCTCGCGCAGGACGGTTTCTTTGCGAATGTCGGGCGTTTCTTCGTAGACTTCCATCCGCACAGCGTCATCATGGAAGGCATCACTCGTGTCGCCAGCCACCACCTGGCCAGCAGCGGTGCGCTCGATGACAACCCGCTCTCTCTCGATGGGGACTGCAACATGCGCGGTTTCAGTTTCAACTGTTTTACCGATCGCTACTTCACCCGTCTTCTGGCGGTGCTTGTTAGCAATCAGGCGTTCCTGATACAGCTTCAGAGTTTGGTGGTCGCGATCGTTCATGCCATACATAGCAGCGTCACGATCGTAGGTGTAGCTGTTGCGATCGTAGGTGGTGTCAGCGGTGACAGGCGTATCGATCGTATCCATTGCCGTCATGTCAGAAGTCATCATGCCAGCCGTTGATGCCGTACCCATTGTGGTTGCAGCAGTCGTAGTACCCATGGACGGACGATAAACGCCACGCACTTCTTCTTCGTAGTCGTAGTCAGTTTTTTCCAGGTCGTTGAACTTAGGTAAAGCTTCAACCTGCTCGCGAGTCAGATTGGTTGCATAGATACGCTGGGAGGTAGAATCAATGCTTGCCATACCAACAGGCAGCAGCACTTTCTTACCGAAAATCCAAAATCCACTGTCAACCACAAAGTAGCGGAACTCACCTGTTTGATCATCCACTAAAATGTCATGCACAGAGCCAACCTTATCATCGCCCTGAGCATAGACATCATAGGACTTAACATCATCAAGGCTAGAACCCATTTCAGAAGAGAATTCTTGATGATCAGGATAGAAATCCTCGAGTTTCATTAAAGGCATTTCGTGAAGTCTCCTTAGTGTTTGTTGTGTGCCGTATTTATTCTTTAACATTAAGGATTTTTCAATCTAAATCACCTTTCGTTGGGGAGACAATTAAAAATAAGCAAGCAAGACTTTAGTTGTAGATCAGCCTGAAATTTTTAGCGATCGCGAGCATAAACGAGCATCGACAACCTATGACACTCCAGACAATCTGAAAAGGGATAACGAACATGGTTTAAGGAGTCTGGAATGATTGGCTTGAGAGGGTTTGGCCTCCTAAATCCTCATTACAAACGGCAGGAAATTTTTCATTTTCGCGAAAAAATGGAACATCATCCTACTATTCTTTTCTGGGAAAATTACAGAAGAACTTAAGGCATTGCTGATCCGAGGGATGAATTCTGTAAGAGTGGCTTGCAAACTACCCCTAGCGCAGAACCCCCTATCCGAGAATCTGATTTCCATTCAGCAATGCCGGACTTAACTCTCGAATTGTTTCTGAACGATAAATTTTTCCACCTTACTTCTGGTCGAACCCGTTCTGCGGGAATCTGTAACATCACCATTAGGAATTGGCGTCCCTAACTTGTGACCTTTTAAGGCACATACCACCGTCCCTAATTCCGAGGAAACCAGCCTTCTTTAGGGCTTGAAAGTCCTCAGGATTAGGGAACAGGTCAGGCAACGGATTAGAAATGATAGAGGGCGTTGTAGAGCCTCAACCCTGCTGAGGTAACCGCCTAACTCGATAGCGTTAGTCCTGCTTCATAAGGACTGCTGAGGTTTTCATGTTGCGGCATGACACGCAGCGAGAACCCTTGTAGACCGCTATTCTGGTATGCAATGTCAACCATGTAGATGCTGATATGGGGATGCTGTGGATCTGTGCCCTGGTACTCCATCACGACTGGGGAACCCCGTTCGATATCACCATTGGCATTTACAGCTCCTTGATACAGTTCCACCCGCACATCTTGAGGTGTAAGTACCCCTAAGCTGAGTCTGGCTTTTACACCGATCGCCTGACCCACTTTAACGTTTGCGGGTTCAGACACATCCACCTGTTCGATCTTGATGTCATACCAGTGTTCAAACAGATGGCTTTTCCAGTGCGCCAGTTCTTTGGCAGGGGCATAGCGGTCAGCCATCATAATGCGATAGCGATCGCTGGCAGGGAAGTAAGCGCGTGTGGCATATTCACCAACCATCCGTGCAGTGTTGAAATGAGGACAGTTGATCCGAATCGCGTCCTTCATTTTGGCAATCCAGCCATGCGGCAGTCCTTCATCATCGCGATCGTAAAATAGGGGCACGACCTCCTGTTCTAAAAGGTCATACAGGGCATTTGCCTCGACTTCATCCTGGTATTCCAAGTCGTCGTAGTCTTCGCCGTGACCGATCGCCCAGCCCGTTCGCACGTAGTCTGCTTCGGCCCACCAGCCATCCAGCACGCTCAAGTTTGGCAGTCCGTTCATCGCGGCTTTCATGCCGCTGGTTCCCGATGCTTCTCTGGGACGGCGGGGCGTATTTAGCCAGACATCGCAGCCAGCTACCATTAACCGGGCTACATGAACATCGTAGTTAGGCACAAAAACAATATTGTGCTGCATTCCCTGTTCACGAATGAAGTGCGTGACTTGCCGAATTAGCTCTTTCCCTGGGCTGTCTTTCGGGTGCGCCTTGCCCGCAATCACAAACTGAACCGATCGCTTCTGGATTGGATCTCCTTTGGTGCGATCGGCATTTGCCCCCAGCAGAATGCGCTTAATTCGCTCCACATTGCGCAGGAACAGGGTGGCGCGTTTGTAGGTGGCAAAGCGGCGGGCAAACCCAATTGTCAGTACCGAGGGGTCAAGCACATCTTGAGCAGCAGCAAGCTCAGTCGGAGAAGCACCGCGATCGCGCAGGCTGTGCTGCAAACGTTCCCGCACAAAGACGATCATTTCCGATCGGCAGCGTTCATGGTTGCGCCACAACTCCTCGTCGGGAATGGAATAAACCCGCCCCCATAGGGGATGATCCGCCGGGGCACTCGACCAGCTTGGACCCAAATAGCGATCGTATAGATCCTGATTCGCAGGCGCAACACAGCTTCGGGCATGAACGCCGTTGGTAATAGAGGTAATAGGCACTTCGTCGGTGGGCAGTGTAGACCAGAGTTTGCCGAACATCGACCGCGACACTTCGCCGTGAAGCTGACTCACCCCATTCACAAAAGTTGCCGTCTGAATTGCCAGCACTGCCATACTAAACGGCGAAGACAAATCCCCAGTGTTTTCGCGCCCCAGCGACAGAAACTCTTCTCTGGAAAGTCTGAATTTCTCAGCGTAGTACCCCAGGTAGTACAACACCTTGTCAGGCGGAAACAAATCGATGCCGGCCGGGACAGGCGTATGAGTCGTAAAAATCTGGCTGGACTGCGCCACCTGCTTTGCTTCTCTAAAGGTTAGCCCTTCTTCTTCAATCAAAATGCGGATTCGCTCCAGTGCCATAAACGCAGAATGCCCTTCGTTCATGTGGTATGCCGTGGGTTGGAGCCCCAATGCTCGCAGCATTCGCACGCCGCCAATGCCAAGCATGATTTCTTGATGAATTCTTAGATCGAGGTCTCCGCCGTAGAGCTGGTCGGTAATATTCTGGTCGTAGGTGTTGTTTGGCTCAATGTTGGTATCCATTAAATAGAGCGGAACCGTTCCCACCTGCACTCGCCAGACCCGGGCATAAACGGTTCGACCCGGATATTCCACAGCAATTCGCAGCTCCGAGCCATCTGGATTGCGCTCCAGGTGCAGCGGCATATTATAAAAGTCATTGAGTGGGTAACGTTCCTGCTGCCAGCCATCTGCGTTCAGGTATTGGGCGAAATAGCCCTGCTGATACAGCAAACCCACGCCGACTAGCGGCAGCCCTAGATCGCTTGCAGATTTGAGGTGATCGCCTGCCAGAACTCCTAAGCCACCCGAGTAAATGGGCAGAGCGACGGTTAAGCCAAACTCTGCTGAAAAGTAGGCGTAGCAATCTTGAGACGTCGAGGCACTCGTTGGAGGTTCGGCCAGACCCTCGGCTGTGCTGCCACTATTGTTGCCTTTAATATTGCGGTGCTTGCGATACCAGGTGCGCTCGGTTAAATACTCCTCAAGTTGGCGGGCTGCTCGGTGCATTTGAGCCAGAAACCCTTCATCCTCTGCTGCCTCTCGCAGGCGTTCCTGGCTGATGGTTCCCAGCAGCAAAATGGGATTGTAACGGCTGGATTCCCATAGCTCGCGATCGAGCCGTCGAAATAAATTTGCAGTCTCAGCATTCCAATCCCAATGCAGATTGTAGGCAAGCTGGCGTAGGGGTTCTAGCTTGGTAGGCAGAGAAGGGGAAACATTAAAAATGCGAATTGGCTTCATAGTTCAACCAGGCTCCGTCGATTTTGGGCGAGAGTCTCGGCACGAATCTCTAGCAGAGATCTTGTAGCAACAATCGGGGGAACTGACCTCTACCAGGAGTCTCTAGTCATTGTGACGCTGGCAGCCGGAACCAGGGAAAGTCTTAATACTCTTTTCTGAGTTTTTCTAATTTCTTCGCGGTAGAGTAAGGCTGAGCATTAGAAAAGTTAACAAAGCGATCGTTCAAAAGTTCGATTCTTCTCAGGGAAAATTCCCCTGATTTTGTGTCTCAGGGTGCATTTGTAAATCTAGAACGCCCAGTATTCTAGGATTTATCAAAGGAAGGGGCCATACAAAGTCGAATTGTTTGAGGGGTGTGACAAACACGTTAACTAATGTTACGATTATTAAAATTCAAGTTATGAAGGGGTCAAATAGCAGTCAAGCACAAGGACTCTAGACTCAGAAATACAATGCTCGCATTGCTGATTCTGCTTCTAAGTCTTGATTGCATTCGAGAAACGGTGTTGCATTCGAGAAACGGTGTCGAAAATTTTTGTAACATCTTGCGGTAGCTGTCACATCCTGAAGCGATATCTATCCCATCTCTCTCCGGTATCATCGCTCTGACCTGATACGGCGACTGATTCTCATCAAATTTCAGCAGGTGTAGTGCTTTTAGCTTCTCTTTAATGAAGCTCTCAGCTCTCGTCAAATCGTGCAGAGCAGGCGATCGTCTGTTCTAGCTACTTTGTTTTACAAAGGGCGATAAGAAAGAGTGACAAGTCTGAGCGCAGTTTGCAGTTCATGCTGCAATTCCATGATTAGTTCACAGTGAATTCATAAAACTCACGGTGAATCGACTGCGAACCGACTGTAAACAGGCATTTGTGAATAAGTACTGAGGTAGAGCCTTCCAGCGCAGCTATCTCTCTAACGCATTTGTCCTGAGTCATTTGTTACTTCTTTGTTTCAAGCATCTTTGTTCTAAACAAAGTAAATCAAGCAAAGTAATCCTGCGAATCGTCAACCTAACCCATCCCCACTCGTGTCCTCAGAAGCTAGAGTATCGGCAATATGAAGACGACTTTACCCTCCACATCTTCCGCAGACATGGTTCGCGCCTACCTCCGCGAGATTGGTCGTGTCCCTCTGTTAACGCATGAGCAAGAAATTCTTTACGGTAAGCAAGTTCAGCGACTTAGCATTTTTAATGAAATCAAGGAAGCCCTGACTGAAAAGCTGGGGCATGAACCCAGTCTTGAAGAGTGGTCAACCGCAGCAAAAACCTCCCTCGAAGAACTCGATCAGGTCATCATCGAAGGCGAACGAGCCAAGCGAAAGATGGTCGAGGCAAATTTGCGTCTTGTGGTGTCGGTTGCTAAGAAGTACATCAAGCGCAATGTCGATCTGCTCGACCTGATTCAGGAAGGGACGATTGGAATGCAGCGCGGCGTTGAAAAGTTCGATCCGACCAAGGGCTATCGCTTCTCGACCTATGCTTACTGGTGGATTCGCCAGGCAATTACCCGCGCCATTGCCGAAAAGGGACGCACTATCCGCCTCCCGATTCACATCACGGAAAAGCTAAATAAAATCAAAAAAGCACAGCGACAGCTCTCGCAAAAGCTTGGACGAGCTGCAACCCCGGCAGAACTGGCAGCAGAACTGGAACTCACCCCCCGCCAGGTGAGGGAATATCTGGAACGGGCACGCCAGCCCCTCTCCCTAGATCTGCGGGTCGGAGACAACCAGGACACCGAACTCGGCGAACTGCTGGAAGATACGGGTCCATCTCCTGAGGATTTTGCCACTCAATCTTCTCTGCGAACGGAACTCGATCAGCTCATGGCAGACTTAACGCCGCAGCAGCGCGAAGTCCTTTCCCTCCGCTTTGGGCTAGAAGATGGGCAATCGCTCACCTTGGCAAAAATTGGTGATCGGCTCAACATTAGCCGAGAACGAGTCCGCCAGATCGAGCGGGAAGCTCTGACCAAACTGCGGAAGCGCAGAGCCGACATTCGAGAATACCTCGCTGTTAGCTAATTCGATTTTCCGTCCAGTTTCGCATTAGCAACGCGATCGGAGTCACCTAATCGTCACTCAATCCTGAAATTGGGACGATCGATTTTGAGCCGAAGATAGAGAGGTGAATTGAACCTCCTATCCTAAAAGTTGAAAGTCGATCGTCCCACTGTTGTCTTTAAAAGTTGTCCTTAAAAAAACGTCCCTTCCCTCTGATCAACTTAAATTTGAGATGAGGCTTTAGACGATCGCTAGGGTGCATGAATTTCTGGATGAGAGGCATTCTCCCCAGAAGCTGATGCGTGACGCTACCCCATCCTACGGAAACTCACTCGTTCGCCTACCCATTCCCTATCGCACCAACTCCTGAAACTGAGCATGACTCCGAACTCGATCAAAGCAGGGATCGGTTTGTGCCATGACCCGGTAAAGATTAGGACTGATCACGATCGCCCGATGCAGGGCTCGCAGGGTTTGGTCGATATCGCCTTGCATTGCATAGGAACAGGCTTGACCATACCAGGCGTTGGGGTTGTCTGACTGATATTTAAGGGATTTGTCGAAGCAGATAAGGGCTTCTGCATGGCGATCGAGCTTGATCAGCACTAAACCTTTGTAATTCCAGGCATAGTAGCAGCTTCGCTTGATTGCAAGGGCAGTATCGATGCTGGTAAGGGCATCTTCGTAGCGGCGCAGCGAGGCAAGAGCAACGGCACGGCTATACCAGGCGCGATAGTTATTGGGCTTGAGTTCGATTGCCCGATCGAGGGCAGTAACCGCTTCCCGATACTGGTAAAGGCAAAGGTGAGTGTGCCCGGTGTTGTACCAGACTTTGGCATTATCTGTGCCGTACTTAAGTGCCTGAGTGAAGCTGGTGATGGCTTCTTCTAACCGTCCGAGTTTTGCCAGCGCGATGCCTCTGCCGTGCCAGGCGAGGGGATACTTTGGCTTAATCCGAATTGCCTTATCAAAGCTGACGATCGCTTCTTCATAAGCGCCCATTTCATAGAGGGCACAGCCTCGTTGGCTCCAGACCTCGTAATGATCGGGCTGCGCTAGCAAAAACTTATCGAAGCGGGCAATGGCTCCCTCGAAACGTCCAACGCGAAATAGGGCAGTGCCCTGGTCGTACCAGGTTTGTAGCTCTTGACTTTGACTCATAACGGATGTGAGTCTGACCCCGCTCTAGTAAAGATTGACAGATGGAAATTCTAATAAAGATACAGAAATAAAGCCTGGGTGAATGTTCCCAGCCGTGATTTCTTCAACAGATATTCTGCCGATGATGATGGTGTAGTGCAACCCTGCCCTAATCTTGCCCACTTTAATGAACGGAACCAAACTTTTGCCAAATCGCGGAAGGGGAGATTTTCACCCAGTGGCTTTTCACCGCAGCAATCGTCTAGCGGTACGGCTGATCCAATCCACGCCAACCGTCATCAAGACGAAACAGCCCAGCGTCACAATTAAACTGCTGTAGTTAAAACTGCTCAACTGTTCGCTAACCAGCCGCCCCAACCCACCTGCTCCCACCAGCCCAACAATTACGGTTTCTCGCGTGCAGACCTCCCAGCGATACAGAATGTAGGCAAGAAAACGGGTCAAGGTAAGCGGCAGCATTCCATACAAAAAGACGATCGCTGCTGGAGTTCCCTGAGCTTTGAGCGCAACGATCGGACGTTGATCCAGGTTTTCATTTACTTCTGCCATCAGCCGTCCTAAAATGCCCCAGTTGTGAATGCCCAGGGCGATCGCTCCGGGCAAAATTCCGGGAAACAGGATAAATAAGGAAATTAGTGCCCAGATCGGGGCGGGGATCGATCGAAACAGCAGCAACAGCAGCCGAGACGAAATCAGCAGCAGCCAGCTTGATCCCTGCGCGATCCTACTTGTGCTAAAGGGTTGCAGCAGTCCGCCCGGCAGGAAAATGTTGCGAGCCGAGGGGAAAGACAGCACAATCCCGCCCAATCCTGCCAGGGTAATCGCGAGAACCGACATGGCGATCGTTTCCAGGCAGAGGCGAATCAATTGCGGAAATTGAGCGAGTTGAAAGTTAGGCGGGAAGGTTGTTCGCCCCACTTCTCCTAACAGCGTCACGGTACGAGGCGACCAGAGTTTGCTGTAGTCTGCCCCGACAAACCAAAAACAAAAGGGGATGAGGACGATCATCCCCAGTCCTGCCAGGGTGAGGCTGGGCTGCCACCTGGTTTGGAACAGGAACCTGGAAATTCTTGAGGGGAAGCTGTTTTCGTGGGGGGGCTGAAGTTGGGGGTAAATGATCAATCCTCTAACGCTTGCATTGCCCCCTAAATCCCCCAAGGCTGGAGAACTTTGAGACGGAAGCTGCCTGGCTCGGCGGCGTAGATTGAGATCGAGGCGCGTAGGTGCTCCGAGGCGATGGCGCAGCAGGGCACTGGCTAGATCGACCAGACTGTTGAGCATGATCAGCGCGTAAAACAGCGTCCAAAGCTGCTCGTAGCGGAGCGATTGCAAACTCAACAAAATTTGATATCCCACTCCTCCGGCTCCGATGATCCCCAGAACGGCAGCCGATCGCAGTGAACATTCAAAGCGATAAAAGCTATAGGAAATCAGATCGAGGGCAGCCTGGGGAAGCAGCGTGTAGAAGAAAGCAGTCAGGGGCAGCACACCGCTATTCAGCAGGGCATTGAGCGGTTCGCGGGGGGTTTCGTCCAGCGTTTCGGAAAAGACTTTAGAGACGATCGCGCTGTAGGGAACAACGATCGCCACAATGCCCACCAAGGGATCAAGCCCAAACAGATTAACGAAAAATAGTCCCCAGATCAGCTCATGAATTGCACGCGGAACCAAGAGGATTACCCGGAGTCCCTGTCCAAAAAATTGCCCCGCTGCCCAACGCGGAAAGACAGACTGCCACCAAACTTCTGAGATCAATACGCCGCCCAGAAGTCCCACAGTGACACTGAGAACTGTGCCGCAGACGGCAAAGGCAAGCGTGACTAGACTGGCATTCCAGGTAAGCTGCAAGAATTCTGGACTTAGATCGGGGTGAATACTGGCGCGAAAAAATTGTCCGAGCTGAGGCAGCCCCCGAAAGTTCAGCAAATCCTGCTGGAAGAGTCCCGCCATGTAGCCGGAAAAGCCGATCGCCCCCAGCATCAGCAGAAACCAGCGCGTTTGGGCAGTCCACAGCGAGGGGCGCGGCATAAACCGAGAAGACATCAGCAGTTCCTCATCGCTGGTAAAGGCTGGAAATGAGCGCATCACTTACCTGATGAACAGGCAGATCAAAGAAAACCTGTCCGGCGCGCAGTCCAATAATTCGATCGAAGTGGCTTTTTGCCAGCTCGATCGAATGAATGCTGACCACCAGCGTTTTACCGTCGATCGCTGCCAAGCCACAAAGCAGATTCATAATCTCGCGGCTGAGCTGGGGATCAAGACTGGCGACGGGTTCATCTGCCAGGATTGCGATCGGGTCTTGCACCAGCACCCGGGCAATGGCAACGCGCTGCTGCTGTCCGCCAGAGAGAGAATCAGTGCGATCGTAGAGCTTCTCTGGAATGCCGACCCGATGCAGAGCCTTGGCTGCCGTCTCCAAATCTTGCGGATAAATCAACGACAGAGCCGCCTTCCAGAACGACCATCTGCCCAAGTGACCCGCGTTGACGTTGTGAACGACGGCGAGATGATTCACCAGATGAAACTGCTGATACACCGTGCCGATCTGCCGCTGAACTCGCCGCATTTTCGCCGCCGAAAGACAATTCAAAGGCTGTCCCAGTGCCCAGACTTCCCCTTGCGTGGGGAGCAGTGTGCCGTTGAGTAGCCGCAGCAGTGTGCTCTTCCCGGCTCCACTCGACCCGACTAACGCCACCCGTTCTCCTGAATTAATATGCAGATTTAAACCAGTCAGAGCTACGAACTGCCCAAACCGCTGCGTGACCTGCCGCAGTTCAAAAATCGGGTCAAAAAGGGGAAGTGCCACGATCGATCAAATCGATGAGTGAAATCGATAAGTGAAATTACTGAATCTTGCCAATTTGCCGCCCAACTTGCTCGATCTGCTGATAGTTCGAGTTTTTCGTGGGGATGAACTTCTTTGCGCCAAACAAATCGAGGATTTCCTTTTGCTCCGGCACATTGGGATCAAGCTTGAGCAGGGCTGTCTTCAATTTCTCAACAAAATCAGCCCCATAGCGTTCAGCCAGTTGGGGATTGACGACCCAGTGATAGTCGAAATAGGCGGGAGTCCGCCAGAGAACTTCAACTTTATTCAGATCAACCTCGCCCGCATCGACGCGCTTTTGCCAAACCTGCTCGTTCAGCACGCCTGCATCGTAGGTTCCAGCTTCTACCAGCTTGAGCGTAGCATCGTGATTTTTGGAAAAGCCGACCTGTCCTTTAAAGTCTTCCAGCTTCATGCCTGCCTGCTCCAGGAAGTATTGCGGCATCAACCGACCTGAGGTAGAAGACTCGCTGCCAAAGGTGAACGTGCGTCCTTTTAAAGTTTGTAGCCCGTTAATTTCCTGAAACGGCTTCAGTCCAGACTGCTTATGGGCAATAAATACGCTGTGAAAGTCTGCATCAATGTCGCGCTGGACGATCGCCTCCGCCCCCGGAACCTGAAGCCGCGCCTGTACGCCCGTTAGTCCGCCAAACCAAACGAGATCGAGATCGCCCACCTTAAAGGCAGTCACCGCTGCCGTGTAGTCCGTCACGGGCTTGTACTCAACCGGAACGCCCAGTTCCTGGGTCAGATAGGCAGAGAGCTTGCCATAGAGTCGCTGAAGCTTTTCTGGATCTTGGTCGGGAATTGCCCCTGCAACCAGCGGTTTAACTGCTGCCTGATCGCCAGAACTTGCCGTTGAATTGGGGTTTGAGGTACAGGAAGCGATTGGCAAAAGCAGTGCCAACAGCGCAGGAACAAAAACTCGTTTCATACAATTCCTACAAAACAATGCCTATAACTAAGGATGAAGAAATGCCTACAAAAAGATGAAAAGAAAGCAATTCTCTATCGTAACGAATTTCTCCGGCTAGACAGAAGGCGAGCGACCTTTGCTCAGAAGCTAAAATTAGCCAGTCTCTAACTTTGCAGGACGCCCTCCTCGCAGTATTCATCGCCTCTAAGCTTAAATCCCTGCACCTTGCATCCATCCCGTCATCCCTCACATTGCCCCACCTCCTCGATCGCCGCCTCTAGTGCAAGCGCAATATGAGTCCAATGCGTCCCGCCCTGACAAAAGACAACGTAGGGTTCGCGCAGCGGGCCATCGGCTGAAAATTCGGAAGTGCTGCCGTCGATAAACGTGCCGCCCGCCATCACCAGATCGCTTTCGTAGCCGGGCATTTGAGCAGGAATCGGACTGAGATAAGAGCCGATCGGAGAATAAGACTGAACCGCTTTGCAAAAGGCAATAATTTTTTCGGGTGAGCCAAGCTTGATTGCCTGGATTACGTCTCGCCGCGGAGCAAAAGGCGCAGGGTTCACCGGATAGCCAAGCTGATCGAACACATAAGCCGTGAGGTGATTGCCCTTCATCGCCTCGCCGACCATTTGCGGAGCCAGAAAAAGCCCCTGAAACAGCAGCCGATTTTGATCAAATGTTGCACCGCCTTCTCTGCCGATGCCGGGAGCCGTGAGCCGAAACGCTGCTCGCTCCACTAAATCGGCGCGTCCTGCTACATAGCCACCTGCCGGAACGATCGTCCCTCCGGGATTTTTGATCAGCGATCCGGCAATGAGATCCGCGCCCACAGCAGGCGGTTCCTGGTCTTCGATAAATTCGCCGTAGCAGTTGTCCACAAAGCACACCGTTTCGGGATTTTGCTGCTTGACCAGGCGAACAATTTTTTCGATGTCTAGAATCGAGAGGCTGGGTCGCCAGGAGTAGCCGCACGATCGCTGAATATGAACCAGGCGCGTTGCTGGACGAATGGCAGCGGCAAGGGTTTGCCAGTCGATTTCTCCTGATTCGGTCAGTTCTAGCTGGCGATAAGTAATGCCAAACTCTTTGAGGGAACCCTGTCCCTGTCCGCGCAGCCCGATCACTTCTTCCAAAGTATCGTAGGGCGCACCCGCAACAGCAAGCATTTCATCCCCCGGTCGCAGCACGCCGAACAGCGCAGCGGCGATCGCATGTGTGCCCGACACAAACTGAACGCGCACGGCTGCGGCTTCTGCCCCCACCACATCAGCAAACACGCGATCGAGAATTTCTCTGCCTAAATCATCGTGTCCATACCCGGTCACACCCGCAAAATGGTGGACGCCAACCTGGTGTCGCCGGAATGCTTCTAGCACTCGCCGGAGATTTTTCTTGACCTTCGTGTCAATAGAGGAAAAAATCGGAGATAGTGTCTGCTGCGCCTCCTGAAGCCGGTTAAAGCTGTTCATTGCCTGGCTGTTCATTGACTGTTTATCTCCCGGCTCCTTGCAAAACATCTGGCGATCGAATGGGATAATC
The DNA here is from genome assembly GCF_014695615.1 of Leptolyngbya sp. FACHB-711. Lineage (NCBI taxonomy): Bacteria > Bacillati > Cyanobacteriota > Cyanophyceae > Leptolyngbyales > Leptolyngbyaceae > Leptolyngbya > Leptolyngbya sp. FACHB-711. The sequence continues at coordinate 778 of NZ_JACJOR010000124.1, read as the reverse complement.
CCTTGGTAGGAGGTTCCAAGCAGAATCTCTCGGTACGATCGCGTTGTTCATTGTCGCGCAAATTCAGACCGACTTGTTCACATTGAGATTGCTACATGACTACTGCATCAGTTAAAACACTCCGCCGCGATTGGGTCGTCATCGGCTTTATGGTGTTCGTCCATGCTGTGGCACTTCTTGCCCTGCTTCCGAGTAACTTTAGCTGGACGGCAGTTGGGCTAGCGGTATTCTTGCATTGGTTTACGGGTTGCTTAGGAGTGACGCTGGGTTGGCATCGATTGATTACGCACCGCAGCTTTCAAACTCCTAAATGGCTAGAGTATGCGTTAATGTTTTGCGGAACGCTGTCTATGCAAGGGGGTCCGATCTCCTGGGTTGGGCTGCATCGTCACCACCACCTTCACTCAGACGAAGATAGCGATCATCACGATTCCAATAAAGGCTTTTGGTGGAGTCATCTGGGCTGGATGCTCCGAGAAATTCCGGCAAAGGCTGACGTGCCAAGGTACACCAAAGATATTGGAGACGATCCCTTCTATCAGTTCTGTGAGAACTATTTCTTCCCGATTCAAGTGGCGTTTGCGGGCATTCTCTATCTGATCGGCGGGATGCCATTCCTGATTTGGGGTGTTTTTGTGCGTCTGATCATGGTCTATCACTCAACCTGGCTGGTGAACAGTGCCACGCACAAGTTTGGCTACCGCAACTTCGAGTCTACCGACAAATCGACGAACTGCTGGTGGGTTGCAATCCTAGCTTATGGCGAAGGCTGGCACAA
>NZ_JACJOR010000123.1:0-2845 GCF_014695615.1 Leptolyngbya sp. FACHB-711 | reverse complement strand
CAGACGGTGTTTGGCATTACGGCAACGTTTCCGCTGATCGTGTCGCTGGTGGCATGGCTGATTACCGAAGAGCCGATCGACCACGCCACAGACTGGGCAGCGATTCGAGAACAAATCAGCCAGTTGCGAAAAGCAGTGAGCCAGCGAGCGATCTGGCTGCCAACGGCGTTTCTGTTTGTGCTTCAGGCAACGCCCACTGCCGATGCTGCTTTCTTTTTCTTTACTACCAACGAGCTGGGCTTCCAGCCAGAATTTCTGGGGCGAGTTCGGCTGATCACCAGTCTGGCTTCGCTACTGGGGGTCTGGATGTTCCAACGATTTTTTAAGGCAGTGCCGTTCCGGGTAATCTTTGGCTGGACGACCGTCATCTCGACCCTGCTTGGTATGACAATGCTGCTGCTCGTTACCCATGCAAATCGGGCGATCGGCATTGACGACCATTGGTTTAGCCTGGGTGATAGCCTGATTTTGACGGTGATGAGCCAAATTGCCTATATGCCGATTTTAGTGCTGGCGGCGCGGCTTTGTCCGGCAGGGGTGGAGGCAACCCTGTTTGCGCTGCTGATGTCAGTGGTGAACCTGGCAGGCTTGCTGTCCTATGAATTTGGGGCACTCATGATGCACTGGCTTGGCGTTACCGAAAGCAACTTCGATCGCCTCTGGCTGCTGGTGCTGCTTACAAACCTGAGTACACTGCTGCCGCTGCCGTTTCTGGGCTGGTTGCCCAATGCGGAAGAAAGCCAGATGCCTCAGACTGTGATTCTGCCAGAAGCCTCGGCGGAACCGATCGAAAATTTGGGCGCAACGAATCCCGAACTGGTCACCGAACTGCGCCAGTAAATTTCCTTAAAACCGCCGAATTGCCTTCAGGATTTTGCAGCTCCGCTCCCTACCCTTCACCGCCTACCGCTTGCTATGCAACTCGAAACCAACCCGTCTTCAAAAAATGCGTCTCTGTCCTACGACTTGGATCAGTGGCAGAAAGGCTATCGATCGCTCAAACAAGAATACGACTATGCGATCAACGAAATCGAAGGACAAATTCCGCCCGAGCTAGAGGGAACCCTGTTTCGCAACGGACCCGGACTGCTCGACATCAACGGACAGCAAATTCATCATCCGTTCGACGGCGACGGCATGATTAGCGCGATTACGTTTCAGAATGGACAGGCCCACTATCGCAATCGGTTTGTCCGCACGCAGGCATTTTTAGAAGAGCAGCAGGCAGGCAAAATCCTTTATCGTGGCGTGTTTGGCACCCAAAAGCCGGGTGGCTGGCTGGCGAATTTTATGGATTTGCGGCTGAAGAATATTGCCAATACGCAGGTAATTTACTGGGGCGGCAAACTGCTGGCACTTTGGGAAGCGGCAGAACCCTATCGGCTCGACCCTGCCACGCTAGAAACGATCGGCTTAGACTATCTCGATGGCATCCTGGAACCGGGAGAAGCGTTTGGGGCACACCCGATCGTTGATCCGGCCTGCCAGTTTGACCAGGGCGCGCCCTGCCTGGTGAATTTCTCGATCAAGCCTAAGGGACTCTCGACCACGATCACCCTTTACGAACTCGATCCAGCCGGCAAACTGCTGCGAAAGCAAGTGCGATCGGTTCCCGGCTTTGCCTTTATTCACGATTTTGCCCTCACACCCAACTACTGCATTTTCTTCCAAAACCCGGTGGACTTTAACCCGATTCCGTTTGTGATGGGATTGCGCGGCGCAGGTCAGTGTCTGGAGTTTAAGGGCGATCGTCCGACGCAGGCTCTCATTATTCCCCGTCAAGGGTCTGCCCCGATTCGAACCATTCCGATTCAAGCAGGCTTTGTGTTCCACCATGCCAACGCCTTTGAACAGGACGGCGATTTGTTTGTCGATTCAATCTGCTACGACGCGCTGCCCAGCATCGAACCGGATGAAGACTATCGCCAGGTCAAGTTTGCTGAACTCGCACCGGGTCAGCTCTGGCGGTTCCAGTTCAATTTGCAAAGCAACAGCGTCACACGCCAGCTTATCGAAAGCCGCTGCTGTGAGTTTCCCTCGCTCCACCCCGATCGCACAGCTCGTCCATACCGCTATGCCTACATAGGAGCCGCCCATAACCCGACCGGAAACGCTCCGTTGCAGGCAATTCTCAAAATCGACCTCACGACGGGAGAACGTCAGCTCTGGAGTGCTGCCCCGACCGGATTTGTGGGAGAACCTGTCTTTGTGCCGCGTCCTAATTCGCTCAGTGAGGATGATGGCTGGCTGCTCACCCTGGTCTTTGATGCCAAGCGAGAGCGATCGCAAATCGTGATCCTGGATGCTCAGAACCTCGCTCAGCCCCTTGCCCGCCTGCACCTCAAGCATCATGTTCCCTACGGACTGCACGGCACGTTTACCCCAGAGTGCTTTATCCATATTTAGCCGTAAATCTGAAGGCAGTCGATCGCCTGTCGCGTGAATCCTGCCAAGCACAAACCATCAATTGAATTAGGCTTCCCTTTTAGTCGCTGTCACCACGCAGTGCACACTGGGATGCAGGAATTCTGTCCCTGAATCGGGAGAGTTTTCTGGCATCCCTTTTTTATTCTAATGAAGGGTTTTAACGAAGGGTTTTAACGAAGCAAACGACATCCACACAGGAGCTTAAACTTGATCGTCCTGAAGCTTGATAAATCCATCGAATAGACAAGAAACTGCAATTAGCTCGCTCGGCTACTTCGAGGATTTAGTCCATTACAGAGACTTCGAGAAGCTTCAGACTATGTACAATCTGATTAATTTCACGCAGGAAGATATGTATCGGTGTGCGATCGACCTTCGCAGCACTTATGCAGACGCAGACAATATGGAAGAAGTCGCA
>NZ_JACJOR010000122.1:0-10665 GCF_014695615.1 Leptolyngbya sp. FACHB-711 | reverse complement strand
AATAGAGACGGTTTGCTACTCTGTCAGGAGAGGAATCATCGCTCGATTTCAATCTATCAGAAGGAGAGATATGCAATGAGTTAATGAAAATAAAAAGGGTGAGTCTAGCCCACCCCTTAAGGAATCCATCAACTAAAAGCTGTTCGTGAAAGTTGCTTGTATTCCTTCAAGCTTGATTTTCCAAATCGCACTAGCTATTCACTGAAGGATTCGGCTCTTTCAGGGCAGATTGTTCAACTTCCTCATCTTCCCCAACCCGCTCTTTTTGTTTCGGGGAAACCGCTCTTACTGCAACCGTTTCAGGTTCAGCGTTGGTTTCGATCGTTTCACTGCTATTTGCTTCGTTGCTGTTCGAAGGATTTTCAGCCGCGCTACCTTGAGTGTTTGCCATAAAGCCACTGCTTAATACCACAGGCTCATCTTCGCTTGCTGCTTCGTATCTCTTCATCGGCGAAACGGTAGAGATTGGGGCAATTTCTGCGCTGGCAGCAGGAATGATCGCACTTCCGGCATCGCTTCCGGTATCGCTACTAAGCTGGCTGGAAACTCCAAGCTGGTTTCTTGCTGTTGTCACCAGAGAGTTAAAGTTGGACTTTAGCGAAGACATGATTTCTTGTCCCATCTCGGTAGCCACTACGTCGTTTGTGCGATCGAAGCGATCGAACCAGGCGCGGGTTTGGCGACCCAGACGAATGGAATTATTCCAGAACCAATCAAGGGTAACCAGCACCAGACAGAACACCAACCAGGCGAGCTTTCCGGTTTCTTGCAAAATAGTCCAGGTGACAGAAAGGGCTTGCTTGTAGATTGCAGCCGTAGTAGGAGCGGAGATAAGCTGCCAGAGTTTGTTGGCTTGAAGTGAAATTTGATTGCTCATGAGTCTGTAGGAGGGCAATTAAGCGACAGTATAATCGTTTACTTTTATCGAAAAATCGACAATCAGAACGTAGCCAATCGGAACGAAAAAAACAGAACCTAACCCGTTAATTAAAACGAATGCAAAATCAAGAGTAACGCTTTACCTTAAAAACTGGTGCTTTGGTATAAACTCGCTTCGTTCCTAAGCTTATTGGCTTAAACGTTGGTTTAAACGAATTGATTTGAATTCGATCGTATTTCTATTTAGCGTGTCATATCTAAAATTTGAGCGACTCTCTCTTCAGATAGGAAATTTGTTGTGGTTAGGAAGAGCAATTGTGAAATTCCTATGACTTGCAATCCAAAATTGTTTTCATACATCTCTACCTTTTTGCAGAATTTTGCCTCTCAATGCTGAAGGTTGTATTTCTAGATATCAATGCTGCTTAAAGAAGATTTAATTGCATGAATCTGAGATTGCTTGAAATGCTGGCTTTGCGCTCTTTTTGTATCAGTTTGGCGATCGAGCGTCTATCTGCCGCTAATTCTTATCAGCGTAACCTCACACAAAATTCAGATTCTTTCCTGCGGAACGGTCGGTACACTATTGGGGAGAAGTAAGTGACCTAGAAGCAGAAGAGACTATGGATGCCGCAACGCTTTGGCAACGATATCAGGACTGGCTGTACTTCCACTCAGGGCTGGGTCTGTATGTGGACATTAGCCGGATTCGGTTTGACGATTCCTTCCTGTCCATGATGGAGCCGAAATTTGAGAAAGCTTTTCGCGATATTGCTGCGCTCGAAGGCGGGGCGATTGCCAATCCAGACGAGAACCGTATGGTGGGGCACTACTGGCTGCGCGACCCCGACCTTGCTCCCACCCCCGAACTGAAGCACGACATTGTGGAGACGCTCCAGCGCATTCATGCCTTTGCCGATCGCGTTCACCAGGGCGAAATTCGTCCGACCGATGCCGCAAAGTTTACCGATGTGCTATCGATCGGGATCGGGGGATCGGCACTGGGGCCGCAGTTTGTGTCTGAGGCATTGAGTTCGGTCAATGCGCCGATGCAGATTCACTTTATCGACAACACCGACCCAGCAGGGATCGATCGCACCCTGGCAACGCTAAAAGATCGGCTTGCCTCAACCCTGGTAATCGCCACATCAAAATCCGGCGGCACGCCCGAAACCCGAAACGGAATGCTTGAAGTCAAGCGCGCCTACGAGCAGCAGGGACTCAACTTTGCTCAACACGCCGTCGCCGTTACCGGAATTGGCAGCAACTTTGAAAAGCTGGCGAAATCAGAAGGCTGGATTGATATCTTCCCGATGCATGACTGGGTTGGCGGTCGCACCTCCGAAATGTCGGCGGTCGGTCTGCTTCCGGCTGCACTTCAGGGCATTGATATCGACGCGATGCTGACAGGCGCGAAAGAAATGGATGCCGCAACCCGTGTACCCGATTTGCGAAAAAATCCTTCTGCACTGCTGTCGTTTGCCTGGTATGCCGCCGGAAACGGAAAGGGCGAGAAGGATATGGTGATTTTGCCCTACAAAGACAGCTTGCTGCTGTTCTCGCGCTATTTGCAGCAGTTGGTCATGGAGTCGCTGGGTAAGGAAACCGACTTAGACGGCAACAAGGTTTATCAGGGCATCGCTGTTTACGGCAACAAAGGCTCAACAGACCAGCATGCTTATGTCCAGCAGCTTCGGGAAGGCGTAAACAATTTCTTTGTCACCTTTATTGAAGTGCTGCACGATCGATCGGGTTCTTCGATCGAAGTCGAACCGGGGGTTACCTCAGGCGATTTCCTCTCCGGTCTGCTTCAGGGGACAAGACAGGCACTCTACGAAAATCAGCGCGACTCTATTACCATCACTGTGCCTTATGTGGATGCCCGGATGGTGGGCGCACTGATCGCCCTTTATGAACGCACCGTCAGCTTCTACGGTTCGCTGGTCAACGTCAACGCTTATCACCAGCCTGGAGTCGAAGCCGGTAAGAAAGCCGCCGCCGCCATCCTCGATCTCCAGCGCAGCATGATGCAAACCCTGAGCGAAGCCGGACAGCCAATCGCCCTCACTACCCTGGCAGACAAGATTGGAGCCAGCGATCGCATCGAGTCCCTCTACAAAATCGCCCGCCATCTGTCGGTAAACAATCGGGGAGTTAGCCTGAGCGGGGACTTGAGCAAGCCATCGAGCCTGATGATCGGGCTGAAATAGTTTTGATCCGCCGATCGCGTAAAACAAGCGTAGAAAAAACGTTCTATCAGCGACAATGGACGATGGATAGTCGATCGATTGGCAGTTTCCCAAGAAACATTGCCCTGAAGAATGTTTGAGGAGTTGCAAATCTTCTACATCGCCCTCTCAATTCCCAATGAGGGACTTTGAGCAGCCTCAGGAGGACTCGGTTTTCCCCAGAGCTGGCTTGGAGGGCGGTTTGGATTACAGGCAGGACGATTCAAACATTTTCTTAGAGCCAATTTGATCCAATGTCCATCGTTTTTTAGGTGAAGTGGCAATGGCGATCGCAGATGAATGGTTAGAAATCGGCAAAATCGTCGCGGCTCAAGGGCTAAAAGGGGAGGTGCGCGTCTACCCCAACTCGGACTTCCCAGAGCGATTTGAGGAACCGGGAAAACGCTGGATGCTGCGCCCCGGTAAAACAGAGCCGGAAGTGATCGAGCTAATTTCAGGACGCTATCTCGCTGGAAAAGGCCTATATGTCCTCCAGCTCAAGGGCATTGTCGAGCGCGCTCAGGCAGAACAGCTCTACGACTGCCGCCTGCTGATTCCCAGCACCGATCGTCCTCATCTCGAAGAAGATGAATTTCATGTGCCGGATCTGCTGGATCTGGAAGTGATCGATCAGGCGACCCAGCAGGCGATCGGACGAATCAAGGATGTAATTCCGGCAGGCAATGACTTGCTGGAAGTTGAACTTTATCAGGCAGGAGCACATCAGGCAGGAGCAGACGGGACGATCGAGCAGCTTGCCCAAACAAAGGAGTCAGCGAAAACGGTTTTGATCCCGTTTGTCAAAGAGATTGTGCCGATCGTCGATCTGGTTCAGCGTCGAGTGGAGATCGTTCCGCCTCCGGGTTTGCTTGATTTGAAGTAAAGCCTTTGAAGCTTGTCGTAAAGCTTGTCGTGAAGCTCAGGGCGAAGACTGCCGCGAAAAGACAAAAGCGGGTCTTGCCCGTCCGGTCGTAAGGCTTACCCATCCCAGTCCTTGGCGAGTTCCGACCCAAATCTTATTGCCTGCATCCGCTGCCAGCGACACAATGCGGCTAGAGGGCAGTCCTGCCACTTGAGTCACGATCGCCCCATTAAACGGATTCACTTGAAATAAGCCATTGTTTGTGCCGACCCACAGCCGCCCCAGTCGATCGAACTGAGCAACGGTGACTTCCTGTCCGCGAAAAGGCGTGACCGAACGTAAGACCGCTCGCTGCTTGGGATCAACCACCAGCAAGCCTTCTGGTGTGCCGACCCAGAGGTTATTGTCTGATCCCAGGGTCAGTGTCTGGACTGCCTGACCGGGAAGATCTCGAATGCGGGCGATCGGGGCTGCGCTAGCGGTGTTGATTTGCACCAAGCCCTCAGCCGTGCCGACCCAGAGCTGACCCTCAGCATCTAGACTCAGCACATTGCCGCTATTTCCCGGCAGTTCTCGATAAGTGGTCATCAACAGCCCTTCATCGGGACTGATCATTGCCAGTCCCTTGTCTGTACCCACCCATAAAAAACCGCGTCGATCGATCTGCAATGCCAGAATCCGATTTGAGGGCAGGGTAAAATTTTGCGCCGTAATCTCATTCGTACGTGGCTCAACCCGATGCAGCCCGCGATAGGTTCCGACCCACAGCCGCCCCACGCGATCGAGTGCCATTGCGCCGATCGTTTGATCCGGTAAACTCACCCGTGCCTGAACCCGTCCCGTATTGGGATTAATTCGAGCGAGTCCCTGCCATGACCCGATCCACAGGCTACCCGTTGCATCTAGCTGAAGTGCCGAAACGCGATCGTCTTGAGATGCAATGCTAGGAGGAGTAGATTGAGCCTGGGCAAGGTTAGCGGCAGAAAAAGCAGGCGGCTGAGTTTCCAGATGGATTCCTGCTGCTGCACTCCATCCCAACACCAGAACACCAGCAGTCTGGGCGATGTGACGGCGACAAGCAAAAAAGGTCATGGCGACGATAACCCGATCGAGTGAAGGTCAAAACTACAGGGACGTTGAAGCTGAGCAATAGCATACCCTGTTTTTTAGAAACTGGTTCGTATAGACGATATGGGTCAGTTGGGACTTTGGGAAACGGCGAGGCGATCGAAGCTGATCGGGCAGAACCTTGAAACAGCTTCTCCCGTTGCCTGGATATCGGGAGGTGAAACCGCTTAATATACACTAAACATAGATGAACACAGGCAGCCGATCGCGGTAGCCATCCGTCAACAGCAAAGTAGCAAAGGTGGTTCAGCCAATTCCTCAACCCGAATTGAGTTAACCCGTCGTAAAAATCAGATTTATAGCGAGTTTAGCGATGGCAGACGAAACAACTCCCCCCGCTCCTGATGTACAGACGCCCGATGCGGCGGCAAAACCCGCAAAAGTCCCCAAAAAGGAAAAGCCTCCTGCCTTGGAGGACAAGCCCTTTCAAGAGCTCATCTCGCAGCATTTCTTACCGGGTTTGCAGCAGGCACTCGGTAAAATTGGCATTCAGGATGTAGACCTGAAATTTGAGCAGAGCAAACTGCCCATTAGAGGCTTTGAGGATACTCCCTTGTGGCAGGTCATCGGGCAATGGCAAAGCGATCGTCGTCAGTTCTTCTTTATCTTTTCCAAAGAAGACATTCAGGCTCCCAAGTATTTCTGCTGTTCCGATAGCAGTGCGCCGCCCAGTACTCTGGAATCGTTTATGATCGACGAACGCAGAGTCACGCTCGACTTGATGCTGCTCTACGCTATTCAGCGTCTCAATGGGCAGAAGTGGCTTGTCCGTAACTAAAAACTGAGACAAATTTGACAAAAAACAAGGGGGCTTTCGCCCCTTTTTGATATCTAGCCAATCTTGGCACGAAAATCTCTAGGCGCTCTTCAGGTCGTTCCAATATTTGTCGTAGAGGTCGAGTGCCTTTCCAACGGGGGCAATCCCATCAGAAATCGACAGGAGCTGCTGCGTAGGATATCGCTTTGCATCGCTCTTAATCTGTGTGGGAAGCTTATCAAAAGCAATCTTATTGGGGGTAATCACGTTCATTTGCTCAACCCCATAAATTGCATTTTCCGGTTCTAGCACGTAGTTGATCCAGGCGTAGGCAGCATCCAGAGTTGGAGCAGAGGCAGGAATTGCAACCGTATCAGTCCACACAGAAGTGCCGCTGTTGGGAATGACGTATGCCAATTGGGGGTTATCCTTGGGCAGCAGGTTGCCAAAGGTCGAGTAGGTCATGCAGGCAGCCAGATCACCACTGATCAGCTGGTCTTCCCAGCCAAAGGTGCGAAAGGCAGCGATCGACGGCTTCAGTTCCAGCAGTTTCTGGTAAGCGGCTTCGATTTGCTTTGGATTGGTGGCGTTGTAGGAGTAGCCGAGGGATTTGAGCGTCGCGCCCATCGTTTCCCGTACGTCGTCAAGCAGGGTGATTTTTCCTGCCAACGCCTCTTTGTTGTCCCAAAAGAAATTCCAGTCCTGCGGCGGGGTCTTCACAATTTCACTGTTGTAGAGAATCCCCGTTGTGCCCCAGCAATAGGGAATGCTATGCGCGTTGCCCGGATCATAGGGCGGACTCTGCCAGCGATCCATGAGTCCGTTCACCCCCTGAATTTTGCTTGGATCTAGCTTAGTGAGCAAATTCATCTCGATCATTTGCCGCACCATGTAATCAGACGGGTAAATAATGCTGTACTGCGCTCCGCCCCCTGCCTGAATTTTGGCAAGCATTGTTTCGTTTGAGTCATAAACATCGACAACGACTTCAATGCCCGTTTTGTCAGTAAATCGCTTGAAAAAATCAGGATTGCTGTAGTCGCCCCAGGTGTAAATGTAGAGCGTTTTAGCATCTCCCGAACCGCCACTGGCTGCCGGAGCCGCGTCAGAATCAGAGGCAGTTCCTCCGCCCTGGATCGATCGTGCACAGTTTGAAAGGGCGATCGTCGAGAGTGCTGTTGCTGAAAATTGCAAAAACCGCCGCCGGGTTGATCGTCCAACTATCGATCGCGGCTTGTCGCTAGTCATGGAGGTATTCCTATTTGTATTGATGAAAGCAGTGAGATTTTTAAAGTACAAAACTATTGCGGGAAGGATAGTTCATTCAGCACAATTATTGATTTCTCTTAGCAGGAAATAGAGCCAGTGAATTGAGATTCGTTAAAGTTTTTATTTCATAGAAAATGGAGCAGTAAATTGCTCCTGATCTCAAACCTGCCTTAGTTTCAATTTGATTAGTTTCAATTTGAATTGATTTAACCGTTCTTTGGGTAATTTTAGGGATAAAAAAGCATTGAAACCGCAAAACTCTGCTCTCGCTTAGTCGATCGCAATCTCACGAGGCGTATCATCCGCAGTCGGCATCGGTTCTGCTTCGGTTTGCGACTCATTGTCCCTAAACCACTGCTTCACCTGCTGGCGGGCTTGGTTCTTCACGTCTGGCGTAATGCACATTGCCACTGCGCTCAGTGCCGCTGCCAGTGTACCTAAGTCATCTGCATATCCAGAGATGGGCAGAAAATCGGGAATTGCATCAGCAGGCAAAATAAGGTAGGCCAGTGCAGAATAAATCGTCATTTTCGCCCAAAGGGGAGTTTCAGGTCGCTGGGCTGCGTAAAACAGTGTCAACGCTTTTTCAACAACTTCTCGTCCAGCAACGATCGCCGCACCCTTGAGCTTGCTCCAAAAATTCTGCTCCGAATACTGATTGTTTTTGCCTGCCATCTTTCTTTTTTCTAGCAATGATTTTCTCAATTTAACGTGTCAAGTTCTGATTGTGTGAAGCGAATTCAGGCTAGTTTCCAACTGAAGCAGGACAACAGACGCTAAAAAAAACGCCGCCCCTGTGAAGAGACGACGAATGCACCTTGAGGAAATCCAATTTATCAGAATGCTGGGTGAACTTAGCCGAAGATGCTGCCGAAAAAGTCGATCGCCTCTTTCAGCGACTTGATAAAGGCATCTACTTCAGCTTTAGTGTTGTAGAAGTACAGGCTTGCCCGTGCGGTAGACTGTGCGCCAAGGTGACGGTGAAGCGGCTGTGTGCAGTGGTGCCCGGCACGAATTGCAATGCCTGCCTGATCAAGAATGGTAGACAGATCGTGCGGGTGAACCGAACCCGTAGTGAACGAAGCCAGCGCAGCGCGATTATTTGCCTGAGCATTTGGCTTAGGTCCATAGGTTGTTGCTTCGGGGATCTGACCGATCTGCTGCCACAGGTAGGCGGTCAACTCATGCTCGTAGGACGCAATTCTGTCCATGCCGATCGCCGTGAGGTAATCTACGGCTGCACCCAGCCCGATCGCTTCGGCAATGGCAGGCGTACCCGCCTCGAACTTGTGAGGCAGATCGGCATAGGTGGAATGATCGAGAAATACATCGGCAATCATCTCGCCGCCGCCCAGGAAGGGAGGCATCGATCGCAGAATGTCTAGCTTGCCGTAGAGAAAGCCAATTCCGGTCGGAGCACACATCTTATGCCCGGAAGCCACCAGCCAGTCGCAGCCGATGTCCTGCACATCCAGCCTCATGTGGGGCGCACTCTGGCAGGCATCGATCAGCACCTTGGCGCCGTACTGATGTGCCAACGCCACAATCTCCTTCACAGGAGCAATGCTGCCCAATGTGTTCGAGACGTGAACGACGGATACCAACTTGGTCTTGTCCGAAAGCAGTGATTTGTAGTGATCCAGGTCAAACTCCTGCGTCTCGGTCAGCTCTACAAACTTAAGAACCGCACCCGTCCGCTGTGCCAAAAGCTGCCAGGGAATCAAATTGCTGTGGTGCTCCATCACAGTGAGGATAATCTCGTCGCCGCGCTGAAGATTTGCATTGCCCCAGGCATAAGCGACCAGGTTGATCGCTTCGCTCGCATTGCGCGTATAGACAATCTCCTGACGCGAAGCCGCATTCACAAACGCCGCTACCTTGTCCCTTGCCCCCTCGTAAGCATCTGTCGCCCGTGCGCTTAAGGTATGCACACCGCGATGCACGTTGGCATTGTCGTTCTCGTAATAGGATCGCAGCGCATCCAGGACGGCGATCGGCTTCTGAGAGGTTGCCGCATTGTCAAGATAAACTAGAGGCTTGTCGTGAACTTTCTGCGACAGGATAGGAAAGTCCGATCGCACGCTAGCAGCTAGGGTTATCTCTTGTGCAAGGGTCATGGCTGGTTCGGGTAAGGATCTGGTGATAGGAAAAGAAGGAGAGAAAAGATAGATTAGCGAATGCCGCAGGGACGGCTGTGATAGTTTTTCGCAAACGCAATCAGGGATTGCTTGAGGGATTCAACGGGAACCCGATCGATCACTTCGTAGGCAAAGGCATAAACTAACAAACGCTCGGCACTTGCCGCATCAATGCCCCGACTCCGCAGATAGAAAATTTCGTCATCGTCAAGCTGGCTGACCGTCGCGCCGTGGGTACACTTCACATTGTCTGCCACGATCTCTAGCTGAGGTTTGGTATCAACTCGCGCTTTGGAAGAGAGCAATAAATTGCGGTTGAGCTGTCCGGCATCGGTCTGCTGTGCTGCCTGCGGTACGAATACCTTACCGTTAAAGACGGCATGTGCCCGGTCATCGACGATACATTTGTGAAGTTGTCGGGTTGTGCCGTAGGGCTGGGTGAGGGCAATCGTGCTGTGGGTATCGCTGAGCTGCTCGCCGCTGATAAAGGTCAGTCCATTCAAATTCGTCTCGGTTTGCTCGCCCGTCTGGTAAATCTCCAGATGATGCCGCGACAGCTTGCCGCCTAGGTCGATCGCATTACAGGTGTAGCGAGCAGTACGTGCCTGGGAAACAGCAGTCTTGCCGATGTGGAATGCGGCTAAACTTTCCCTCTGAATTCTAGTGTGACTGATCTGCGCGTTCTCTGCCAGGAAGATTTCCGTAACGCTATTGGTGAAGGATTGCTCCTCCCCGATCGACACATACTCTTCCACGATCGTCAACTCGCTATTTGGCTCTGCAATCACCAGGACACGAGGCTGAATGAAGGTAGGCGTACTGCGGGTCGTGGAAACAAAGAGTAAGTGAACGGGAGCGTCGATCGCCTGATTTTTCGCGGCTTTAATCACAGCAGCATCGCTGATCCCTGCCGTATTCAGAGCCGTAAACAGTTCTTCTGATCCAGGCTGCTGTCCCAGATAGTTCTGCAACGATTCACGCTGAGTTTCAGACAGTGCCGACAAATTGGTGACGGTCAATCCATTGGAGGGCAGGATTGTCGAAAGCTCCGGCGCATACATTCCGTTGACAAACACCAGCCGAGTGCTTTCTTCTACCAGCGCAAATTGGGTTACAGCATCGACATTGACGGCGGAACGGCGATCGATCTGCTCAAACCGCAGCTTCACCAGTTCCGACAAATCCGTAAACCGCCACTCTTCGTCCTTTGTCGTCGGGAAGGACTGCTCCTGGATAAGGGCTAAAGCACGAGCGCGCAACGATTGCAGCCAGCCGCCTGAAAGAGATTGCTTTGTCAGTTCAATCAAGTGATTGGCAAAATCGAGGCGCTGCTGAGCCGCATTGCTGACCCCAGTTTGTTCTGGCACAGAAGAGACTTGAATACTCATCGATTAAACTCCTGTT
>NZ_JACJOR010000121.1:0-7663 GCF_014695615.1 Leptolyngbya sp. FACHB-711 | reverse complement strand
AGAGTTAAGGTCGCCAATGACGTTTCCGATGAAGTCTTCGGGAACTTCGACCTCAACTTTCATCATAGGCTCTAACAGAACAGGCGATGCCTTCATCACAGCATCCTTGATTGCCATTGAGCCAGCAATCTTGAAAGCCATTTCAGAAGAGTCAACCTCGTGGAACGACCCATCTACTAATCTTACCTTCAAGTCAATCACTGGATACCCAGCAATGATGCCGGACTCGCAGGCTTCTTTCATCCCTTGCTCAGCCGGGGCAACATATTCTTTTGGAATCGCACCGCCGACGACCTTCGAGACAAATTCAAAGCCCGATCCTGGTTTACCCGGTTCGACCTCAATGACCACATGACCGTACTGACCCTTACCGCCGCTCTGACGCACGAATTTGCCTTCCGTCCGAACAGGTTTACGAATGGTTTCACGGTATGCCACCTGAGGCGCACCAATGTTTGCCTCAACCTTGTATTCCCGCTTCATTCGATCGACCAGGATGTCCAGGTGAAGCTCACCCATTCCGGCAATCTCGGTTTGATTCGTTTCGGGATTAACCGTAACGCGGAAGGTGGGATCCTCCTCCGACAGAGCTTGCAGTGCTTTGGAGAGCTTGTCCATGTCCTGCTTGGTCTTCGGCTCAACTGCAACCGAGATCACGGGCTCAGGAACGAACAGCGATTCCAGGATGATGGTTGAGTTCTCGTCGCAGATCGTGTCTCCGGTAAAGGTGTCCTTCAGTCCAAGAGCTGCACCGAGATCGCCTGCCCGCAGTTCGTCTACTTCCTGGCGATCGTCTGCCTTCAGTATGATCAGGCGCGAAATCCGCTCTTTCTTGCCCTTCGTTGCATTGTAGACATAGCTGCCCTTCGTCAGAACACCAGAATACACGCGCACAAAGGTCAAGCGACCGTAAGGGTCTGCCATGATCTTGAACGCCAGCGCAGACAGCGGCTCATTGTCGTTTGCATGACGCACTGCTTCGCTGCCATCGGGCAGGGTGCCCTGAATCGGAGGGACTTCAGAAGGCGCAGGCAGATAGTCAATCACCGCATCCAGCATGAGCTGCACGCCCTTATTCTTAAAGGCAGAACCGCACAGCATGGGGACGATCGTTCCCGCAATAGTTCCCTTTCTTAAACCTGCCCGAATCTCGTCTTCGGTAAGTTCTTCGCCGCCCAGGTACTTTTCGATTAATTTGTCGTCAGTTTCGGCAACAGATTCGATCAGCTTTGTGCGATATTCCTGCACCAGATCTTGCATCTCTTCCGGGATATCCGTGACTTGAACATCCGTACCGAGATCGTTGGTGTGGATATATGCCTTCATCCGCACCAGATCTACAATGCCGCGCAGCTGGTCTTCAGCCCCGATCGGAAGTTGAATCGGCACAGCGTTTGCCCGCAGGCGATCGACTACCTGGCTGTAAACCTTGTAGAAATTCGCGCCCGTCCGATCCATCTTATTAACGAAGATGAAGCGAGGCACTCTATAGCGATCGGCTTGCCGCCAAACAGTTTCTGTCTGGGGTTGAACGCCGCCGACTGAGCAAAGCACAGTAATTACACCGTCCAGCACCCGCATCGATCGCTCGACTTCGATAGTGAAGTCTACGTGACCCGGCGTGTCGATGATATTAATGCGATATTCGGGTTCACCGGGCATCGGCTGAGTTGGATCATCAGGATTGCGACGAGTCCACTGCGTACTGATTGCAGCAGCCGTAATCGTGATGCCCCGTTCCCGTTCCTGTTCCATCCAGTCGGTGACGGCAGTTCCTTCGTGAACCTCACCCATCTTGTGAACCACACCGGAGTAAAACAGAATTCGTTCAGTTGTCGTCGTTTTACCCGCGTCGATATGCGCGGCAATGCCAATGTTTCTCACCCGTTCTAGCGGGACGGTCCGTGCCACAGCTACCTCCTTAGTCTCTGCTGCATCTTTATGCTTGGCGACAAGCACTGTTAAGATTCTATACTTTTGTCCCTGGCTCTGTGTAGTTTCTGCGAACTCTCACGATTGCGGATTTCCAACCTTATTGGATGGGTATCCTCACCAATCGCAAGCGGCAAGTGATTCAGCTTAGTGAACTGGGCGGGCAAGATGCCTACTCCCCAGGAAACACTGCTGGTTCAAATCACTCGCCTGACTGCGATCGCAATCTCGCCAGAGCAAATTTAGTAACGGTAGTGGGCGAACGCTTTGTTAGCTTCTGCCATCCGGTGGGTTTCTTCCCGCTTTTTGATTGTGCTGCCTGTTTCGTTAGCGGCATCCATCAGTTCGTTTGCCAGACGGCTTGCCATCGATTTGCCGGGACGCGCTCGGGAATAGGTCGTAAGCCAGCGCAGGGCCAGTGCCGTGCCGCGATCGGAGCGAACTTCCATCGGAACCTGATAGGTTGCACCACCTACCCGGCGAGCTTTCACTTCCACCAAGGGAGTGGCATTTTTGATTGCCCGCTCAAACACTTCAAGCGGCTCGTTACCGGTGCGATCCTGAATAATCTTGAACGCATCGTAAACAATTCGGTAAGAGATGGATTTCTTGCCGCTTCTCATCAGGCGGACGACCATCATATTAACGAGGCGGCTGTTATGTACTGGATCGGGCGGAGTTGGGCGTTTTTGAACAGTTGTACGACGAGACATAAGCTTTGACCTTGATCTTGCTTGACTTTGATTGCGGAGCCGCCCTTAAGGACAGCAGGTTTTTAGGTTTTTACAGGGAGTACAGTTTACCGAAGAAATACAGGAAACGCATCGCTTCGGCTGGTCTCCCCAATAGTTTTTTTGTCCGCTCAGCCGCATGAGCAGGAAATGGTCCCACACATTGCTTCAAGCAGCCCAGGCAATCAGGACTGCTTAAAGAGTCGAACGTTAAACAGTTAGAGCATAAAGCTGAGCAGTAGACTGCAGGCATTTGCAGAACTCAGATTGCTCAGCAGACAGCGACGAGACGCAGCGAAACATAGATGAACTATCTACTTAGTTGCTGCCTTGGGACGCTTCGCGCCGTACTTCGATCGACCCTGCTTGCGGTCTTTCACGCCTGCGGTGTCCAGCGTTCCACGGATAATGTGATAGCGAACGCCCGGAAGGTCTTTAACCCGTCCGCCCCGGATCATAACAACCGAGTGTTCCTGCAAGTTGTGACCAATACCGGGGATATATGCCGTAACTTCAAATCCTGAAGTGAGGCGAACCCGCGCCACCTTCCGCAGGGCTGAGTTCGGCTTTTTGGGTGTAGTCGTGTAAACCCTCGTGCAGACGCCACGACGCTGAGGGCAGCTCTTCAAAGCTGGGGACTTGGTTTTCTTAGTAATTTTCTGGCGTTCGGTGTGGATTAGCTGCTGAATCGTTGGCATGAGTTAGAGCAGGTCTTGCCGCTTGAGTATTTTCCTAAAGTTTTCACAGTCTACTAATATATCAGTTTTATTGAGAATCTGTCTATTCTGCCGATCGGACTTGCGCCCAGCCCGCCCCCAATTCTGGGGGAAACCGAGCCAGAAGTCTAGCTACAACGATTCTGGTCAATGATTGCTGACCCTTCTATATCAGAAACCACCTGGTTTATGACCAATTGGGTACTCCTGTGTTCTAAGATAACGGTTTACTGAAAATTGGGATAGTTTCGACCGCCTTCAAACATGGACTCTAGTTCCTCAACTGTGGCAAGAACTGCCTCTATTTCTCCATCTGCAACTAATTCCTTGATCTCCTTGAGTCGTTCTAATACACCTGTTTTTCCATCTGGAAGCAGTTCATGAAACTGATACCAGTTGTAAAGGTGATACAGCAGATGATAGGTCGCACTAATATCAGGTTTACGATCCGGTTCAGCAAGAAATTGCTCTAAATCTACCAGCCAATCTATTGCGGCTCCGATTCCATCGACGTAAGTGTGAAAGACAGCTGTTGCTAGCATTTCCTCTGGTGCATTGGGATAAGCTCGGTGGAATGCCTGCTCTGCCTCGTCACGCAAATCGCTCCGCCGTAGCAAATTTTGCACAATTTCCCAACGTTTTTCTCGACTCCATGCCTCTGGCATATTTGTATCCTCTGACTCTTGCAATCAAGCTTCGTTTCAAAGTCCCCCAGCATTGGAGGATTGAGAGGGCAATGCAGGAGTCATATCACTATTCAAGCCACCCTTAAGCAGAAGAACTGCCTGATTATCGATCGCCTGCCCCTCGACCTCTCCACTTTCCTGAGGAGCGATCGCACCAAACTGAGCAAAGTATCGGTTGAGCCGCGGTGGAAATTCTGGGAAATAAAATTGACTGTCTCCCTTCGCAATATCTGCCCAAAAATATCTGAGGGAGGGTACGTATTGCTCAGCCGCTTCCAGAGGCAAATTCAAAGGAGGTTGGGTCAGAAGCTTGAGCATAAAGGAGCGCGATCGATCGCCCATCCATTCCCGCGAAGTGTGAGATAAATCTGGGAAACCGGGAACCGATGTAATGTGATGGGATTGGATTTCGAGCTGGGTGTCGTGCGTGCTTTGCAGTTCTCCGTTAGGGGAATCATCCTGGTAGAATTCGAGCACTCGATAGGGATGGGGATAGCTGACCAGAGAACCCGTTGTAATTTCGTAGAGATTTCCTTGCTGCGCGACATCCTGAACGTGCAGATGCCCGGTTAATAAAAGCTGTACGCCTGCCTGTCGCAGTAGAGCCAGCAGTTCCGGCGCGTTGGATAGCATATATCGCTGCCCCATCGGGTTTTGGGACTGTCCGGGCAGATGCTCCAGGACATTATGATGTACCATCACCAGAACAAATTCGCCTGCTGTTTCAGATAACACCTGCTGAAGCCAGGCGAACTGATTGTCGTCTAAACGACCTGTGGCTATTTGCTGTCCGGCAGCATCGAAGAAATTAGAATTTAGCCCGATCAGCCGCACTCCGGGCAGCAGTTTGCAGGTGTAGTAGGGTTGGTTGGGATCGCTGTAGCCAAATTTCTGGTAGTAGTGGGGAAACTCTTTGAGTCCGATCGATTTATCAGTTGCAAAAGCGTGAGGAATATCGTGATTGCCAGGAATCACATAGGCAGGAAACGGCAACCGCGAAAGGCGATCGGCGAGCCAGGCATGATTTTCCGGTTCACCGTGCTGAGTCAGATCACCAGGTAGCAGCAGGAAATCTAAGTCGAGCTGGGTGAGGTGATCCAGAACTTGTTCGATCGCCGGAATGCTGACTTCGACCAGATGAAAGCGGTGGGGCGAATCCCAAATTGTGTGAGGTAAAGCGATGTGAGGATCGCTGATAATTCCAAAACGAAAGCGGAGCGACATGAAATTTTGAATATTAAAAGGCTTGGTGCGAGTATAACTTCTGGACGGGGAGCTTGAAAATTAGGGATATCGTGCGAGTTGCAATGATTTGAATCTCGATGGCTTGTCGGATCGGTTGCTTGAATGCCCCGCTCCAAAAGGCAAGATGATCATTTCACAAGAAGCCCGAATTGAAGCTTCACAAGAAGCCCGGATAAGGTTGTTGATTACATGCATTCTGAGGGAGCGGATTGCATTGGTCGATTCAGCGATCGATTAGGCTAGGAAAGGTATGAACGCAGCCTGGTATGGCATGAGGGATATTTGAGGAGGTGAAGGGTACTCCATTGCTCCCCAAATCCTTCAACACCAGGGGACTTTGAAAGCGTGAGACGCTGGTAGCGAAAGACGTTGGTAGTGAGAGACGTTGAGGTAGATTTGTGGCAACCGTTCGAGTGCGTCAGCATGTTAATCCGCTTAGCGATAAGTATCAGCAGCCTGCGCCTGTGCCTGAGTGGGAGAAGGTTTATGCGGATCTGAATCAGCCGCTGCATCTGGATATTGGCTGCGCGCGGGGTCAGTTTGTGCTGGAGATGGCGCAGCAGTTTCCCCAGTGGAATTTTCTAGGACTCGAAATCAGGGAACCGCTCGTCATCCAGGCAAATAAGCTGCGCGAGGAAGTGGGTTTGACGAATCTCCACTATTTGTTTTGTAATGCGAATAATTCAGCGCGATCGCTCCTTCAGTCCCTACCGGCAAACGTTTTACAGCGTGTCAGCATTCAGTTTCCCGATCCTTGGTTTAAAAAGCGACACCAGAAGCGGCGAGTGGTGCAGCCAGAACTTGTGGCAGAACTGGCAAAATTTTTAATTCCAGGGGGAACAGTGTTTTTGCAGTCGGATGTGGAAGCGGTGGCGATCGAGATGAGCGATCGGTTTCAGGAGCATCCAGCATTTGTGCGGCAGAGTCAGGAGTGGCTAGCAGAGAATCCGCTGGGAATTCAGACCGAACGGGAGCGATCGACCCTGGAGCGAGGAGAACCTGTTTATCGTGCTGTGTTTGAGCGGGCAAGTCGTTAAATCCAGGAGGGAAACCACCGACGCAGGGCGATCGCTTCAGGGGTCAGCGGCAGTCCGAGGTAGAGCGGCATCCAGAAGATAAAGGCAATCAGCAGCGTTAGTAAAACCCCAAGCGCAGTTACTTTCCGCCAGTAAACCGAACTTTGCAGCCAGCGATCGAGGATAAAGGCGAGTGCCAGAATCGCGAATATCAGCGACGGCATATAGTGATACAGAAACGTGCAGCGTTTGACGCTGAGCCAGGGAAGCAGGTTCGCTGCCCAACTGAGGGCAAGATAGGCAACGATCCAGCGAGTTGAGTTAGGTCGAAAGGCTGACCCTGATTCATCCGGTTGAGGGCGGATCATTTGCCGAAGCTGAACCAGAAACACACCCAAAAAGAGCAGAATGGCGAGCGTGGAAAACCACCAGAGCAGGGGATTTCCCATTGCATGAACATCAAAGACAAAGTTGCTCTGACCGGGAACCGCAGCCACTCCCGCAATCACTGCCGGATCGTTCGGAGAGGAACCGACCTGGTAAAAATAGGCAACCGGACGAAACATCACTAACCAGCTAAACCAGAGCGAGCAATAGGGATGCGCCTCTAAACCGCCAACACGACGGTGATAGTCATAGGTTTGGTACTGAAGTTCCCAGAAATTGAGAGCAGAGCCATCGACCTGCATATAGGGAATCCAGCTTACGTAATAAGTAAGCGCGGGGACGATCGCCAGCGGAATCAAAAAATGTCCGAGGTGGAGCTGGGTTAGCTTTTGCAGAGGAAGCTGCGTTTCAGCAAAACCTTGAGTTGGGAATCGCCATTGCCAGAGCCATGCCCCTATCCAAAGCAGGTAGATTCCCAGCAGAAAGCCCAGCCCGTTCCATTTGATCGCTGCCGTTGCGCCAAACCAAACGCCTGCAAAAATTAGCCAGAGCCATCGTCTGAGCGATTCCGTTTGCAGAGCCGCCAGAAACGCCGACTGTCCCAGCAGTCCAAACAGCACCAGGTAGATATTATTCAGCGCGTAGCGAGACTCGACCAGAAATAAACCGTCGATCGCCATTAGAAACCCGGCAATCAGGGCAAAACTACGGCGATGGGTGATTTGATAGGCGATCGCCGCCCCAATCAGCGGAATGAAAGCTCCAGTCACCGCATTCAGCCAGCGATAGCTAAACGGAGAAACCGTCAGACCTGCCAAGCCGTTTTTGACTTCGCCGCTCCAGGGCAGCTTTTCGCCCAGCCAGATGCCAAAAGCAATGATGTAGGTGCTCAGGGGCGGATGTCCGGTAAAGATGATTTCTTCCTTCAACCAGTTACTTGCAAACTTGGC
>NZ_JACJOR010000120.1:0-5374 GCF_014695615.1 Leptolyngbya sp. FACHB-711 | reverse complement strand
CCAATTGCGATCGTTTGGCACAAATACTTGTGAACTTAATTGATAATGCAGTTCAATCCTCAGAGCCGCAAGCACCAATTATAATAAAGCTCATCCAGGCTGAAACTCAGACCATGATTCAAGTGAACGATTCTGGCTGGCATTCCTCTGGCGCAACAGGCGGGCATCGTTGAGCGTTTTTATCGTTACCCTCTCCAATCTATGAGTTCCTCTATTCTTTTGATTGAAGATGAAGCCAAGCTAGCACGCTTTATTCAGTTGGAGCTAGACTGCGAGGGTTACCAGACCACCGTTGCCCAGTTTAACAGGATTGGAAATCTGCCGTAGACTGCGATCGACTGGCAACAAAGTACCAATCATTCTACAGCCTTGTTCAGGCGATTGAAGTATAAAAAACGGGGTGCAGGGGCTGTGCCTTACGGGAGTGAAAAACGCCGTATTAACTGCAAAGGACGAAGTGGGCGATCGGGTTGTGGGGCTGGATGCAGGAGCGGATGACGATTTGGTAAAGCTTTAGCATTGAAGAATTGTTGATCGACTATAACCAGTATTTGAAAAACTCTACTAAATTAATTGATCTATCTACCTTAGAAGCCGCTAATGTTTATCTCCACCTCACAACAAACTACAACCCAATCCCTGACCTGCTTGTATCAACAGGTGCGCCAGCTTAGTGAACAGATTTGTCAGCCCTTAGCAATCGAAGACTACGGTATTCAAAGTATGCCCGATGTCAGCCCTCCTAAATGGCATCTGGCGCATACAACCTGGTTTTTTGAAACCTTTGTGCTGTTGCCCAACTTGCCCGAATATGAGGTGTTTCATCCCAAGTTTGGCTACTTGTTCAACTCCTACTACGAAGCCATTGGCGTTAGACACCCTCGCTCTGAACGCGGATTGCTCTCTCGTCCCACCGTCGAGGAAATTTATCGCTATCGAGCCTATGTGGATGACGCGATGCGATCGCTCCTCTCGCAGCCTGAATTAGCCCCCCTAATCAAGCTGGGATTGCACCACGAACAGCAGCACCAGGAATTACTGCTTACGGACATTAAACACATCTTCGCGATCAATCCTCTGCGTCCGGTCTATCAGCAGAACCGACTCGCCGCACCGCCTCCGGTCGCTGCACAGGAACAGTGGTTAGATTATCCGGGCGGGCTCTATACGATCGGGCACGACAGCTCAGACTTCGCTTTTGATAATGAATCTCCACGGCATCAGGTTTATCTGCAAGACTACTGGCTGGCAGCGCGGTTAGTCACAAATGGAGAGTATCTGGAATTTATGCAGCATGGCGGCTACAGTAAGCCGGAATATTGGCTGGCAGAAGGGTGGACGATCGCTCAAACGCAACAATGGCAGGCTCCGCTGTACTGGGAGCGGATCGACGGCGACTGGTGGATGATGACGCTGAGTGGAATGCGTCCTGTGAATCCCGATGAGCCAATCTGTCACGTGAGCTATTACGAGGCGGATGCCTACGCCCGCTGGGCTGGGAAACGGCTCCCTACCGAAGCCGAATGGGAAGTGGCTGCAGCTCAAGTTCCAATCCAGGGAAACCTGCTCGAAACGGGGCAGCTTCACCCTATGACTGCGATCGCCAGTACCCGGCCGGATCAGCTCTTTGGCGACGTATGGGAATGGACGCAGAGTGCTTATTTGCCCTATCCCCGCTATCAGCCAGCAGCAGGAGCAGTGGGAGAGTACAATGGCAAGTTTATGTGTAATCAAATGGTGTTGCGGGGCGGATCTTGTGCCACCGCTCACAGCCATATTCGCGCCAGCTATCGCAATTTCTTTCCGCCTTCTACACGCTGGCAGTTTTCCGGGATTCGCTTGTGCGAGTAACGACGCAATACCAGCAATGATGCAATAAATGATGCAACGGATGATCACCCTCAATTCCGTGGAGTTCTCATGATTCGACTCGCAACATCTGATGACACGGCTGCTCTGATTGCCCTGGCAGAGGCAACCGGACTATTCCAGCCAGATCAACTTGATGAGGTTAGCACAATGCTGGGGGATTACTTTGTCAGCCATGACAACAGCGATCGTTTCTGGCTCACTGATGCCGAAGAAAATGACGGACTCCTGGGAATTGCCTACTGTGAAATGGAGCGGATGACCGAAGGGACATGGAATCTACAACTGATTGGGGTTCGACCCGATCGCCAGCGACAGGGACGGGGGGCCGCCCTACTCAATCATGTTGAACAACGGTTAGCAATAGGCGGCGGGCGGATACTGCTCGTCGAAACATCGGGGCTGCCAGACTTCGATCGCACAAGAGCGTTTTATCGGAAGTGCGGCTATGGCGAGGAGGCACGCATCCGCGACTTTTATCAAACGGGTGATGACAAAATCGTTTACCGCAAGGTGCTAGCGGCTTCAATTAATGCTCACCCATCTGTCTAGCGGTTGGGCAAATAAGCCGCGTTTCTTGCCGCCCTTTTCAAAGGTTTCATCGGGTTCCACGACCACCCAATTTCCTGCGTAAGAAATAATGA
This sequence comes from Leptolyngbya sp. FACHB-711, assembly GCF_014695615.1. Taxonomy (NCBI): domain Bacteria; kingdom Bacillati; phylum Cyanobacteriota; class Cyanophyceae; order Leptolyngbyales; family Leptolyngbyaceae; genus Leptolyngbya; species Leptolyngbya sp. FACHB-711. Next base: position 2,861 of record NZ_JACJOR010000120.1, on the reverse strand, counting down.
GGAACTGCCGAACCGCTCCAATTTCTGTCTGAATTTAAAGTCCCCCATTGATGGGAGATTTAGAGGACTGCCCAGCAATGTCAAACTCAACAATTTAGACTCAGTTCAGCAACGCTACTCCAGCAGGTTATTGTCGCTGACACAATAGCAGAGCGAACCACTTCTGAGGATCAGTCCAGATGTGTACTGAGTTGAGCGATCGCTGTTTCAGGTCAACGGTCAGGGTCGGCAAGTCAAACTTACGAGAGATTTCAGTGTGGATCGTTTCTTGTGCATAGAACGAAGTCTGGTAGCCCAATTTCTGCAGCAGCACCTTTTGCGGTTTTAAGCTGATGAGGTGCATCTCAATCTGATGCCGATGAACGTTATAAAATGCGGAATGGGCAAATTGATCAATCGCAAAATTCCCCTGAAAGCGATCGTTGAGATGGTGCAGAATATTCAGGTTAAATTCCGCCGTTATGCCCTGAGCATCGTTGTAGGCAGCTTCCACAATCTCGATCGGCTTTTGCAAATCAACGCCCAGCAAAAAGAAATCCCCCGGCTGCAAGCTCTGTTGAATTTGGGTGAAGAAGCGATCGCACTCCTGCGGATTCAAGTTGCCCAACGTACTGCCCAAGAAAATCAGCATCCGCCGATCGAGCTGTACCGGAGGCAAATTCGATAAAGCCTGCTCATAGGTTCCCACCAAGCCGCACAGATTCAGCGTAGGGTATTGGCGCAGCAGCATGGGTGCAGTATCTTGAAGGATGCCCGCACTAACATCGATCGGGGCATAGTATAACGGATGATTGAGCTGCTGATATGCCTCCAGCAATAAGCGAGTTTTACGAGAGCTGCCACTGCCTAGTTCGACCAGTTCGCAAGCCCCCGTCATCTGCGCGATTTCCAAGGCACAATCTTCCAGAATTGCCTGCTCTGTGCGAGTTGGATAATACTCCGGCAGATCGCAGATTTGCTCAAACAGGGCTGAACCGCGATCGTCATAGAAATATCGGCAGGGCAGAGTTTTCGGAACCTGCTGCAATCCCTGAATTATATCAATGTCATGAACGGCTGCTTCGGTTGGAGCGAGTTCAATCCAGCGAAGACGGGGGCTTTGCTCTATTGGCATACAAGCAATCTCCTGCTCGAATTTGAATAAACTGCGTTTATAGAAAGCGACTGTTTATAAAAAAAGAGGCGGGAACGATAGCCGCGATCGATCGCCTCCTGCGTCCACACGCCCAGGTTAAAATCCTACAGGGGGCTGTAGTCAGTTGCAACGGTTGGAATGCCACGCATTTTGAATCAGGGCGCAGGCTGTCATTAGAACAACAGGCGCAATAATTAACTGAATGGTTCTACCAACGTCTTCAGCACTGATGACCGTTGTTTTTAGCTCACCTTCTGAACACTGCACGCACTGCAACCGAACTGACCGTCAATCCGTTCAAAAGGTCAAACTATGGCACCATACCGCCCTTGACTGGGATGGAAGTCTTGTCTACCGCCACGAATCGTTTGTGGGCTTTAAGTGTGATCGAATGCAGTTGTCCAGTTCTACTGCATACCTCAAGATCCAACGATTGATTAACGATTGATTATTGATTATCGAGGGGTCCACCTCTACACCCTGTTCCTGCCTTATCTCCTCCAGATCTGGGTAGCTTAAGGCGTAGCACACTTGTTTTCTGCAACATACCCATCCGTTCACCCGGTTACTACCTGCTAGCTCAGTGAAGTTTGGTATTCTCAGGGGTAATCACTTCGACGGAGTGGAATCATCAAAAATTATGCAAATTATTTCAGGCGATATCAAAACCGTTGCTATTGTTGGCTCCGGTGTGGCTGGATTAACAGCCGCGAGATTTCTACAAAACGCTGGATTGACTTGCGAGATTTTTGAGAAAAGCCAGAAATTGGGCGGAGTATGGGCGGCAGGATATCACGCCTTTGGGCTGCAAGTTCCCCGTTCGTTCTATGAATTTCCTGACTATCCCATGCCCGAAAACTATCCTAATTTGCCATCAGGTGAGCAAGTTTGGGCCTATCTAGAAGATTACGCCCATCATTTCCAAATTTTCGACAAAATTCGTTTCAACTGTATCGTTAAGCAGCTTGAACCAATTCCTGAAAATCGCTGGATTTTGCACTACGCGAATCAAGATACCGGGGAAACAATTCAAAAAGAGTTTGATTTTGTGGTTGTTTCTACTGGGCTTTACTCTAACCCCTATATTCCTCCGATTCCTAACCGAGAAGTTTTTTCTGGCAAGGTTTTGCACTCCTCAGGCTATCAATCACCTGACCTGCTGAAGGATCGCAGAGTCGTAGTCGTGGGATTTGGCAAGAGTGCCTTAGACATTGCCACCGATGCTGTGCAATGGGCAACAGATGTCACTTTAGTTTTCCGTAATGCTTACTGGCCCGTTCCCCTGCGGGTGTTGGGACTGATTGACTTTAGAGTGATTTTCTTAAATCGTTTAATCGGTGGATTTTTACCGCTCTATCAACGTCCCTACAAGTGGGAGAAAAATTTCCACAAATATTTTTCCGGGCTGATTTGGGGCTTCTGGCGGTTTGTAGAACTTTTATTGCAGTTGCAGTATTCACTGAAGGAATCCAACTCTACCCCATCTCATCCGGCTGAATCAGGGGTGTTCGCGCATGGTTTTATCCCACGAAACGAAACCTACAAATTGATGCGTCAAGGCGCGATTCAAGTGCAACGTACCACGATCGAGCAATTTACACCCAGTGGCTTAGATTTGGCAAACGGGGTTCACTTGGAGAGTGATGTTGTCATCTTTGGCACGGGTTGGCAGCCCAACTACAGCTTTTTGCCGGCAGCATTTCAATCCACCGTGGATGAGGATGGA
>NZ_JACJOR010000012.1:0-2309 GCF_014695615.1 Leptolyngbya sp. FACHB-711 | reverse complement strand
CAATTCAGGGGTAGGCAACAGGGTTAGAGAACCGTGAATTCAGGCGAAGCCAAAAAATCAAATCCGTTGAATCTGCCGGGATTAGCTGATGCCTGTGTTTGTACCGCCGCATACTGATAGCCTCCTCCTACCCTTCTGTTGCTTCTGTTGCTATAGCCGCATTTCAAGGGCGGCAGTCCCGCCGGCATCCTCGGATTAGAAATCGATCGCGCTGCACTAAAGGCAATCGCCAATCGATCGCCAGTCGATCGCCTCGCAGTTTCCCGCAGAAGGAATCGCCTTGATGCGAGTTCCCTTTCGCCAGTGCATCTACCGATCAGTTTTACCAGAGATGGGAACGGTATCCGGATCAGTTCGAGGGGTTCTTCAGCAAGGAATCATGGACTGATGAATCAGAAATGAAGCAATGATGATCGCTCCGCCGGGCACTGCTTTGCATTACAGGAGACGGATTGGAAAAGGGGCAACTGAATCTTGCTGGCTTTCAGGCAACAAGTTCAAACAGGCACAAACAAACGCTGATCAGAAGAATTCTGCTCTGGAGATCATTGTTTGCATGCTGGTCGTACCGCATTCTGGCGCGATGTTTCCGCTATTTTATTGGGGTGGCAGAACAGGCTGAACAAAAGGTCAACATAACCCAAGAGCCGCTTCTGTTTTTTTAATCTGTAAGTGTTTTTGTGCCAGTAGGAGCGTGTTCTTTTGGTTAATCAATTCAGCGCGTTTAATTTGGCAATTAATCCTTGTGCTTATTTTGAAATTTGGGAATAGTATTGTGTACAGAAGTATGGTTTAGGAACAATACAAATGCCAAGATCAAAGAAAACCACAGCCTCGGCGATCGTCACAAAATCTGCCATTGATTATGCAACCTCTACACTGGAGGAGTTGCCCGAAAAGCCAAAGGAAAATTGGTCTTTGCGCGAAGCTGTTGCCTATCTTCAAGTGCAGATCTCATCTGCTTTGAGTAAGGGCTATAGCTATGAGGAAGTTGCCGGAATGCTGACTGAACGGGGAATTGAGATTTCAGCTTCTTCGCTCAAGAGCTATCTCTCAGCTGCAAAACGGCAAAAAGAAACGGCTGCTCCCAAAACTGGAAGAACAGGTCGGAGAAGCCGCAAAGCTCTGGGCGAAAACTTGATGGTAATTGAAGCGGTTCCTTCGCAATCTTCTTCAAATGGAACTGCTGAAAAAGCCAGCAAGAGTTTGAATGAAGCAAAACCGGAAGCAATTGCTTCGCAGTTTCCCGAAGGAGTAATCGCAGATTCCGAACCCGCAAACGACACTGCTCCCACCAAACGGCGAACGCGATCGTCAGCAAAATCGTCAGCTAATTCAACCCAGAAGAGTACTGCATCGAAGACGGCTGCTAAATCAAAATCAGCTCCTCGAACGCAATCCACCACTGAAGGAACGAAAGGAACGCGAAGCAAGCGGCAGCGACAAGCATAGGAACTGTTCGGGCATGACATTACCAGTGCTTGTGTCACTACTTCTGTAACTATCTGTAACGAGTAACTATCTATAACTATTTGTGTAGCCCCTGATGGGATTGCGCTTCGTGCAACTGTGCTCTGGATAGATCTCACTCGTCCATAATCACCCGAATGGATCAGTTCAATGGGGGACGCGCCAAGCTTCCGGTCGGCTTTATGCTAGGCGCAGCAAGCTAGGCAACCAAGATTTCCGAAACAACAAAGCAGAGTTTAAGAAAATTTTGAGTTTGTTTCTGGAATGAATAGGCGAGGTCTTGTGGTTGTCTCTAGCGCGACACTCTTGAAAAAACTGGTTCTTCCTGACCGTCCGTGAAGTTTTGCTAGCTGCCTGAATTGGGCATTTAATCTTCCCGGTAGAGTAGAAGAACAAAGTGTTTCAGATTTCGTCCGTTAGGTATCTGTTGAACACTGTTGAGGGGAAGAGGAGGAAACTGCGGTGGTCTATCAATCAAAGCACACATCTCAACCGTGGCGTACTCTGGTTGAGCGGCTGGAGAAGCCTCTAACAGGTTTATTTGTCACGCTAGGGCTCGCGGTAGTGAGTTTGCCGAATGGCTCTGTGCAGGGGTCGGAACTTTCTGAAACGCATCTGACTGCAAATCATGAGGTAGCTCAGCAACTGGTTGGACAAACCCGTGGGCAGCTTCCTGGACGATCGGTTGAGCAATCGGGGCAGAGGTTAGATCCTCGCTCGTTGACAGATGGCGTTTATTTATATGGGCAGTCGCCGGAGCCTGAGCAATTAGGTGCTGCTTATATGGTTTTTGAAGTGAAGCAGGGCGATGTAGTGGGTGCGTTTTATATGCCCCGATC
>NZ_JACJOR010000119.1:0-10728 GCF_014695615.1 Leptolyngbya sp. FACHB-711 | reverse complement strand
TGAGTCAAGCAAATTTTAAGCAAAAAGGAATCTTTTTAGAGAAATATATTCAAACGGCAAGACACATCGAAGTTCAAATTTTTGGAGACGGTTGCGGTAATGTGATTGCGCTGGGAGAGCGTGACTGTTCGACACAGCGACGCAACCAGAAAGTGATTGAAGAAACCCCTGCTCCTGGAATTAGCGATGCGCTGAGGCAGCAGCTTTCTGACTGTGCGGTGCGACTGGGACAGGCAGTCAATTACCGATCGGCGGGCACAGTTGAATTTGTGTTGGACGTCGACCAGCAGCAGTTCTACTTCCTGGAAGTAAACACTCGCCTCCAGGTCGAACATGGCGTGACGGAGATGGTCAGTGGGATTGATCTCGTCGAGTGGATGGTGCTGCTGGCGGCAGGTGATACTGCTTTTCTGCACGATCGTCCGCAGTTTCAGGGACACTCGATCCAGGTGCGAATCTATGCCGAGGATGCCCACAAAAACTTTCAGCCGAGCGCAGGCTTATTGAGTGTCGTTCGTTTTCCAGACCGGGTTCGCTGCGATGCCTGGATTGAAACCGGAACAGAAGTGACGCCCTTTTACGACCCGCTGCTGGCAAAGGTGATCGTACAGGGCAAAACGCGAGAAGAGGCGATCGCTCAACTGCAAACCGCCCTTCAGGCATCAGAGATTGCAGGCATCGAAACTAATCTGGCCTATTTGCGGCAGGTGATTGCCAGCCCTCAATTCGTCAATGGATTGGTCAGCACACGATACCTGAATCAGTTTCAATACCAGCCGCGCACGATCGATGTTCTCAATCCTGGAACCTACACCACCATTCAGGACTATCCTGGGCGCACGGGCTACTGGGATATCGGCGTGCCGCCCTCAGGCCCAATGGATCATCTGGCGTTTCGTCTGGCAAACCGAATTTTGGGCAATCCGGAATCCGCAGCAGGGCTGGAATGCACCGTCATGGGTCCCACGCTGCACTTTAACTGCGATACGGTCATTTGTCTCACTGGAGCGGCGATGAAAGCCACGCTCAACGGTCAGCCCGTGCCCTACTGGGCTGCAGTTCCTGTTACCGCAGGCAGCACGCTCAAACTAAGAGCGATCGAGGGAGCAGGCTACCGCACTTATGTTACCGTCCAGCACGGATTTGACGTGCCCGAATATCTGGGCAGCCGATCGACCTTCACCCTGGGACAATTTGGCGGACATAGCGGACGCACCCTGCGAACTGGAGATGTCTTGAGGCTCGAAACGGGCAGCGCATCCGCATCATCTGGCACAGTTCCTGACCCTCTAGCTCCTGCCCCCCTACCAACCGAGCTGATTCCGTCCTACACCCACGAATGGAAAATCGGCGTACTCTATGGACCTCACGGTGCCCCTGACTTCTTTACCGAAGCGGATATCGAGATGCTGTTCTCCACGCGCTGGCTCATTCACCACAACTCCGCCCGCACTGGAATCCGGCTAATCGGACCCAAACCCCGCTGGGCAAGAACCGACGGTGGCGAAGCCGGGCTTCATCCCTCCAATATCCATGACAATGCCTACGCGATCGGCACGATCGATTTCACCGGCGATATGCCCATTATCCTGGCACACGATGGCCCCAGCTTAGGCGGCTTTGTCTGCCCTGCCACGATCGTCCAGTCCGAACTCTGGAAAATCGGACAGCTCAAACCCGGCGACACCGTGCAGTTCTACTGCCTCACTGCCCAAGAAGCTCTGGAGCGAGAACGATCGCAGGATCACCAGATCGAAACGCTCCGCAGTCAGGCAGCGCAGGAATCGTCTCCCTCTCCATCCCCTCCTTTCCTGATCCCTTCCTCTGACCCACTCACTCACTCACCGATCCTCCACCACCTCCCCCTCTCCTCCACTCAAATCGCAGTGGCCTATCGGCAGTCCGGCGACAAAAACCTGCTGATTGAATACGGTCCCTTAGTCCTCGATTTGAACTTACGGTTTCGGGTTCATGCCCTGATGGGCTGGCTAAAGGCAAATCATTTTCCGGGCATTATCGATCTCACCCCCGGAATTCGATCGCTTCAGGTTCACTACGATAGCCGTGTGCTGCCAGTTCAGGAGCTTATTGAAAGATTAATTGCCGCAGAGTCTGAGTTGCCTGACATTGATGCGATGCAGGTGCCTACTCGGATTGTGCATCTACCTTTGTCCTGGGACGACGAATCGACGCAGCTTGCAATTCAGAAATATATGCAGTCGGTGCGACCCGATGCGCCCTGGTGTCCCAGCAATATTGAGTTTATTCGCCGCATCAATGGCTTAGACAGCACTGAGCAGGTGCGGGATATTGTGTTTAACGCGAGCTATCTGGTGTTGGGCTTGGGCGATGTCTATCTCGGCGCACCCGTTGCCACTCCCCTGGATCCGCGCCATCGGCTCGTAACGACAAAATACAACCCTGCCCGCACTTGGACACCCGAAAACGCAGTGGGCATTGGCGGAGCCTATCTTTGTATCTATGGCATGGAAGGTCCGGGGGGCTATCAGTTTGTGGGGCGTACCGTTCCCGTATGGAATCGCTACCGAAGCACCCAGGATTTTACCCAGCCCTGGCTGCTGCGCTTTTTTGATCAAATTCGCTTCTTTCCCGTTTCACCAGAAGAATTGCTAAGTTATCGGGAAGACGTGATTCAGGGCAAAGTCAAGCTTGACATCCAGGAAGAAACCTTTAGTTTGCAGCAGTATCAGAACTTTCTGGGGGCGAACGCAGAAGACATTGCTGCCTTTCGAGCCAAACAGCAAGCTGCTTTTGCGGCTGAACGCGATCGCTGGGCTGCGGCAGGAGAATTTACCCAGCAAGAAATTTTGGAGGCGGCTCAGCCCGAAACCGAAACGTCTGAAACCCTGCTTCCCGATGATGTAGAAGCGGTGGTGAGTCATATCTCTGCTAACGTCTGGCAAGTTCTGGTACAGCCTGGCGATCGGGTTGCTGAAGGCGATCGTCTCGTAATTCTCGAAGCGATGAAAATGGAAATTGCTGTGGATGCAGAGTGTACTGGGACGATTACCGAGGTATTTTGTCGATCGGGGCAAACCGTAACCGCAGGGCAATTGCTACTCGCGATTCAGCCTGTGAACCAAGGGGAAGGAAATCAGTACTCTCGATAAGGGCAGCAAGATCATTTGTCCAGTGGGTTGTGTTGCAAAAACCTGGAAGAGGGATACCGAAAACGGCTAGAAACGGATCTCCCTGACCCACAACGGGGTTGGGTCGTTTGTTAACAGCCCAATCGCTCCGCAAAGTGCCGACCAAATCTTGTTTCCTGAATGTAGCGTTCCCCCGCCCGAATAGAGCAGAAATAGACGTTCAAGGGTGAATCAGTAAAGGGTGAGGTAGCCAAGGGTGAGTCAGTAACCTTTCTCGCCTACCTTACCATTAACCCAATTCTTGCGACACAATTGACTTCTGTCATCAAGCATTATTTGCTACAAAGCCTTATGCATGGTTGCGGATATAGGTCTTCCGTCTTGAGATGGATTGATTGCGTATCTTTGACAGGATTTAATTGATGAAAGCCATATGGGCATACGGGCAGTACCTCAATGAAGCGCGATAAAACTGGCAAGTTCACTCAGGCTTGGCGGGGAGAATCCAAACAAGCAGTCAAGTTATCTTTAACGAACACTGCCTGGCAGTTGCTTGAGCAACAGTCAAAAGAGATGGGCGTTTCTCGCTCTGAGCTGGTTGAGCGGTATGCCCGGCACTCTCAGTGCCACTGCTGTGCTGGAAATACAATTACTTCTAACCATGGAAAGGCAAGCTGTCTCTCCGAATCTGTGACAGTGCCGGATACTCAATTTCCAGAAGCACTGCTGGCAAAACAAATCGCTGCATTACAACAGCACAATAAACAGTTGCAGGACCAGGTTGCTGAGCTTCAGCAAAGGATTGAAGCGTTGCGATCGCAGGAACAAACGGACGAACGGCAATGGCTAGAAGCAGTGCTCAATCTGCTGCCGACTCCTTTGATTCTGGTTGACCCAGAGCAACAGCGGGTGATCTTCTCCAATCAAGCCGCCAACGCGATCGCAGGAATCAATATTGCTAAGGATATTGGGGCAACTTATATTGGGGCAACCTACAACAGAGATTATTACTGTACGGACTCAGCAGGACAAATCATTCCGTCGGAGCAGGTTCCGGCAGTACGAGCGACACGGGGAGAGAAAATTGCCGGGGCTGAAATTAATTGGCATACTCCGGCTGGCATTTTCCCGCTACTTGTTGACGCGGCGGTATTGCCCGCCCTGTACGATCGTCCACCCATTAGCGTTGTCGTCTTTCAAGACATTCACGAACGAAAGCAAATCGAGGAACAACTCAAAGAAAGCCAACGCTTCATTCAGCAAGTTGCAGATGCAACCCCCGGAATTCTCTACATTTATGACCTGATTAAACAGCACAATGTCTATGTCAATCATCAGATTGGAGAAATTCTGGGATATCCTGCTGACGAAGTTCAGGCAATGGGCAGCTTGCTGTTTTCAGCGCTGATGCACCCAGACGATCTCGAAACGCTGCCAGCTCACCTAGAGCGATTCGATCGTGCCCAGGATGGCGAAGTCATTGAGTGGGAATACCGGATGCGCCACGCCAATGGTGAATGGCGATGGTTATGGAGCCGAGATCTGGTCTTCTCGCGAACGGAAGCAGGCACACCCCACCAGGTGATTGGCATTTCCCACGATATTACTGACCGCAAGCAGGCTGAATTAAGTTTGCGAATTACAGAAGAACGCCTATCTCTGGTATTACAGGCAACCAATGACGCGATTTACGATCGCAATCTCAAAACAGATTCGGTTTGGTGGAACCAGGCATACGATCAACTGGTGGGTAAGCGACCTCTGGAATGCAATTCTTCCCGGTGGTGGATTGAGCACCTTCACCCAGACGATCGGGATCGGGTGACGATAAGCTTTGAAGCAGCTTTAACAAGAGGCGATGAACGCTGGAGAGATGAATACCGCTATCAGCGAGCAGATGGACAGTATGCAAACGTTATCGATCGCGCCTATATTTTGCGGAATGCAGACGGAACACCAGAGCGATACCTGGGAGCAATTTCAGATGTCACTCATATCAAACAGGTTGAAGAGGATCTGAAACAAACGGAGGAGCGACTTCAGCTTGCTCTTTCCTCGGCTCGAATCGTGGCTTGGGATGTGGATTTGAAGACAAATCAGGTCATTTGCTCTCCCAATGCGCTGAACGTTTGGGGAATTCAAGCTGGAACCGCAGAAGATTTTTTCTCTAGCATTCATTCTGAAGATCGGGAACGGATCATTCAAGGCTTGGAGCGGGCAAAAGCTGGGAAGGAACAGCACTGCCAGGAATACCGCATTATTCGTCCTGACCAGACAATCAGTTGGCTTAACAGCCAGGGGCGAGTTTATTTTGACCAGCAGGGGCAGGCAACCCGATTCGTTGGAGTTTCGGTTGATATTAGCGATCGTAAACAAGCCGAAGAGGCAGCGGCTCGATCGGCAGATCGCACGGCTCGCCTACAAAACATTACTGCCGCCCTTTCCGAAGCCCTGACTTCCAGTGATGTCGCAACGGTAATTGTTGAGCAAGCCTTAGCTGCGCTGGGAGCCTGTCGCGGCTTAGTGATGCTGCTAAGCACCAATGGAGAAGAGCTAGAACTGCTTGGTTCAATCGGACATCCTCCCAATGCTTTGTCGATGTGGCAGCGGTTTCCGATAACGTCTGCTGTGCCGCTTGCTCATGTAGTGCAAACTCAAACTCCCGTTTTCCTGCAATCTTTAGATGAGGCGATCGCCGCCTATCCTCAACTGGCTTCTTTGCAAAACAGTATTTCCTCAGGTGCGATCGCCGCCATTCCGCTCATTGCTGAAAATAAAGTTTTGGGTTCGCTAGGCATTGGATTTACAGAAGCCCACTCTATCCACGAAGCAGATCGGGCATTTATCCTTGCCCTAGCACATCATTGTGCTCAAGCGATTCGTCGGGCACAGCTTTATCAGGCAGAGCAAGAGGCACGGGCATTTGCAGAAGCCAGTGAGCAACGCTTCCGGTGTCTGGCAGAATCGATTCCGCAGATCGTTTGGGTGGCTCAAGCCAATGGATTTACCGAATACTACAACCAGCGGTGGTTCCAGTACACAGGCTTAACTCTGGAAGAAAGCCAGAATGCAAACGGCAGCTTCCGCCATCCGGGTGATCACGATCGCTTCATTAACGCCTGGATCAAAGCCGTCACAGATAAAGATACGCTACAAGCCGAACAACGTCTGAGACGAGCCGATGGGGTCTACCGATGGCATTTAACGCGAGCTTACCCTTTGCTGGACGAGAACGGCGAGATCACGAAATGGTTTGGCAGCTGCACCGATATTGACGATTGGAAGCGGATGGAGCAAACCCAGCGATTTTTGGCTCAGGCTTCCCAGACGTTTGCGGCAGCCAACCTGGACTTGCAAACCATTCTAGACACAGTGGCTCGGCTCGCCAGCGAATTAGCGGGGGATGTTTGTGTCCTCAATCTGATTGGAGACGATGAGCGATCGCTGAATTCTGTCTCGTGCTATCACGCCGACCCAGAAATTCGAGCCTTTCTGAAGGATTTGCTAGAGCAATATCCCCGTCGCATTGATGAAGGCATTGGGGGACGGGTGATGCAGAGCGGAGAACCCCTGCTGATGCCTGTCACTTCGCAGCAAGAGCTTAGTGCGGTCATTAAACCGGAATACCGCCTTTATCTAGAACGGTTTCAAGTTCGCAGTACCCTGCTCGTTCCATTGAAGGTGCAGGGAGAGCCGATCGGGGTATTAAGCCTCACCCGTCATGCGCCTGCCGATCCACACACGCAAGAGGATTTAAACCTGTTTCAGGATTTAGCAGACCGGGCAGCGATGGCGATCGCCAATGCCCGACTCTATCAGCAGGCAGAACAGGCACGCCAGCGAGCAGAACGAACTGCCGATCGCACCACCCGACTCCAGGCAGTAACGGCTGCCCTTTCCGAGTCATTAACTCCGGTTCAAGTTGCAGAAGTCATTGCCCACCAAACCATGGCGGTGGTGAATGCTGCCTCAGTTCTGGTCGCTTTGGTCACTCCACAAAAAGACGAACTGGAGATTATTCACCATCTCGGCGATGGAATTGCTATTGCTCCAGAATGGCGACGCTTCTCGCTCACCGTTGCTACCCCGTTAACGGATGCCGTTCGCACCGGACAACCCATGTGGGAAGAAACGCTGGAAGAACGCATTGCTCACTATCCGCACCTGGCAAAAAGCTACGTTCAAGCCAAGTACCCGATCTGGGTCTCTCTGCCCTTGATGATTGAGGGGCAGGCAGTTGGTGGAATATCCGTCACATTTGCCCAGCTCCCCCAGCTTGAGCCAGCCGATCGGGCGTTTATGCTCTCGCTCGCGCAGCAGTGTGCCCAGGCGATCGCGCGTGCCCAGCTCTATGAAGCCGAACAACGAGCCAGAGCGCAAGCCGAAGCTGCAAATCGAATGAAAGATGAGTTTCTGGCAGTGCTGTCCCATGAACTGCGAACGCCGATGAATCCGATTCTGGGATGGTCAAAATTATTGCAGCGAGGCAACCTGGATGCGAACAGAACCGCGATCGCCCTTGAAACGATCGAGCGCAATGCCAAATTACAAGTGCAGTTGATCGAAGATTTGCTGGACATTTCTCGCATCCTGCAAGGCAAGCTGATTTTAAATCGCTGTCCAATCAGTCCCGCCTCGATTATTAGCGCAGCGATTGACACCGTTCGCTTAAATGCCGAGGATAAGCACATTCAGATCCAAACCCAAATTGCCGCAGAGGTTAGTCCTGTTTTGGGAGATGCAGCGCGCCTGCAACAGGTGGTTTGGAATCTATTATCCAATGCGGTGAAGTTTACGCCTGAGCAGGGTCAAATCGAGATCCAGCTCGCTGCGATGGGTGGGCAAGCCCAGATTCAAGTCAAAGACACGGGAAAAGGCATCAGTGCAGAGTTCTTACCTTTTGTCTTTGATACTTTTCGTCAGGCAGATAGCAGTACAACTAGAACATTTGGAGGATTGGGGCTAGGACTGGCGATCGCCCAGCACATTGTTGAGCTGCATGGGGGTACAATCCATGCGGAGAGTGCCGGAGAAGGGCAAGGTGCAACATTCACAGTCAAACTCCCCCTCGTATCAACCTCAACCGTCCCAAACCAGGAGGCAGCCGTGGTTAATCACACCTTGTCGTTGCAGGGGATTAAAGTCCTTGCTGTGGATGACGAAATTGACAATCTAGAATTAGCGACCTTCATCCTGAAGGAAGCAGGGGCTTCTGTCGTTGCGGTTTCCTCTGCCCCAGAAGCCTTGCAAGTGCTGGCTCAAGCGAAACCTGATATTCTCCTTCTCGACATTGGAATGCCGCAGATGGATGGCTACACCTTGCTGCGACAGGTCCGAACATTGGAGGCTGAACAGGGCGATCGTCCAATTCCAGCGATTGCCCTCACTGCCTACGCCGGAGAAGTCGATCAGCAGCAAGCCCTAGCAGCCGGATTTCAACAGCATATTCCTAAACCCGTTGAGCCAGAGGTGCTCCTACAGGCAATCCTGGGCTTCATTGGCTCCTAGCAAAATCCTGAGCAACAACGGGTATCAGGATAGCGGCAGTACGTTATTCCCAAACCGAAGTCTCAGTTCCTTGCTTAATCCCAACGTGCATTAAAACCGCTGACTTCAATTAATTCCCTTTTTTATACGGCTACGTTCATGTTAGATGCGGAAAAGACAAAAGAACAATTGCTGGATGAATTAGCACAATTACGCCAACGCGTTCAGGAGTTGGAACAGCGTGAGGAACTGTGCAGGCAGCGAGAGCAGACAGCGCACCAAAAGTTAATCCAGGAGCAAGCAGAACGCCGGCGCGATATTCAGTATGCGATCGCCCAAATTCTGGCTGAAGCAACTACGGTGTCCGATGCCCTGCCAGCGATTCTACAAGCGATTTGTGAAACGTTGGGATGGCAATTAGGGATGTTTTGGAGTGTCAATCCCCAAACGAATTGCCTGCACTATAGCGATAACTGGCGATCGCCCACAACTTCTGCTCAGGCCCTGATTGAGTCCAAATTGCAAACAACCTTCGCTCCTGGTGTTGGGCTACCCGGTCGAGTTTGGCTCAATCGTCAGCCCCTGTGGATTTCAGACCCCAAGGAAGACAGCAATTTTCCGAGGGCGGCAAAGGCAGCAGAGGCAGGCTTACGGGCTGTCTTTGGATTCCCCATTGTATTGAGCAATCAAGTCTTGGGTGTGATTGAGTGCTTTTGCGATCGTGTTCAAGAGCCAGATGCAGATTTACTGAATATGATGGCGGCGATCGGCAGCCAGATTGGTCAGTTTATGGAGCGGAAGCGCACAGAAGCAGCCCTCAAAGAAAGTCATGAGCTGTTCCAAAGCTTCATGAACCACAGTCCGATCGCGGCATTTATCAAAGATGAAGCGGGGCGATATGTCTATGCCAATTCGTGGGTTGAGCGAGCCTGTCAGCGATCGCAGGCAGATTTGATTGGCAAAACGGATTTTGAGCTGTTGCCACCTGCCATTGCAAAACAGCTTCGCGAGAATGACTTAGCTGTATTGACCAGTCGTCAGCCAATGCAAACGCTGGAAACCATTCACCACGAGGATGGCGAACACAGCTATATGGCTTTTAAGTTTCCTTTCTGGAATGCGACTGGGCAGCAGCTTCTGGCGGGGGTGGCGATCGATGTGAGCAAACGGATTCAAGCCGAAGTTGCCTTACAGCAACGAGAAGCCGAACTGCGCCTGATTACCAATTCGCTCCCGGTTTTGATTTCGTTTATTGATACTGAGCAGCGTTATCGCTTCATCAATCAAACCTACGAACAGTGGTTTAGACGACGTGCCAGTGAAGTGTGTGGCAAATATATTTGGGAGGTGATGGGGGAAGTCGCCTATGAAAGCGTTCGTCCTTATGTCGAGCAGGTGTTAGCCGGACATGCGGTTAGCTTTGAGAACGAAATGCACTACAAAGATGTTGAGACAAAGATTATTAGTGCTACTTTTGTGCCTCGGTTTGATCCGCAGGGTAAGGTCGAAGGTTTTGTGGCATTGGTGAGCGATATCACCCAGCGCAAGCAAGCTGAAGAAACGCTGCAACAAAGTGAAGAACGTCTGAGAATTGCTCAACAGGCTGCGAATGCGGGTGTGTGGGACTGGGATATTACAACCAATCAGGTGACTTGGTCAGAAGAATATTACCGTCTTTATGGGCTAGATTCAGCCGTCACTCAACCTTCCTATAAAAATTGGCTCAATTCTATTGTTGACCAAGACCGCGATCGCGTTGATCGGGCAACCCGTCAAGCATTAGAGCATCAGATTGATACCAACGTTGAATTTCGTATCCTTCATCCAGCCCAAGGAGAACGGTGGCTAACCGCGATCGGACAAACATTTTATGATGAAAATCGACAGCCCATCCGCATGACCGGAATTGCGCTGGATATTACCAAGCGTAAGCAGGTAGAAACAGCACTGCAAGAAAGCGAAGCCCGGTTTAGGCGGTTAGCTGAGTCGAATATGTTTGGTGTATTTTTTGGGGATATTAACGGTAATATCGCCGAAGCTAACAACGCTTTTCTGTCGATGGTCGGCTACACGCGGGAGGAGCTTCTTGCAGGTAGAGTGCATTGGGACGTATTGATCCCCCTAGAATGTC
>NZ_JACJOR010000118.1:0-9627 GCF_014695615.1 Leptolyngbya sp. FACHB-711 | reverse complement strand
GTCGCCTTAGCTCGTTCGCTTTGGCCTCGCTCCCTCCACCGCTTTATCAATATAACTAACCTACCTCCTCACTGTCAACCCACACCCCTCAAAATTCTTGGGAAATTGCTGAGACGGTAATTGGAGCGATTAGATCTATGTACAGATACGTGTACAGACCTGAAAGCGGGTGGATGCCAAGTGGTTTCCTACACTTTGTCAGCTTGTCAAGCAGAGCAGAAATGCGCCCAAATTGGTAACGTTTTTGGGTCAATCCTTTGGGTTAACACTCTGTTGCAAATTGGTTTAGTCAATCTCGTAGCTTTACTCAAATAATCGCCCTCCTACACGAGATTCTATAAGCTGAATCTTCGATCGCAAGAGCCGTCGTGACCTTTAACGAACCAGGCTGGGATCAGAAATGCTGAAGGTTGTGGTTTTAGGGTACTTAAGCATTGCCTCGTCATAGTCTACCCTGATGAATTTGTAGATCTCGGACAGCAGAATCGGTTGAGTCTAGAAATGCTCTGATCTCCGAAATGTGGCCGACGGAATGTTCAAACTCTGTCCGTTAGGCAATTTGGGGCTGATGACTCGACATAAGCCGCAGTAACGTTATCCCTGAACGCTCAGACTCTACAAAAAATAGGCTCTTTTACAGCTTTGGTGAAACCTTCATTCAGCCTGAGCCTTGGCAAGTCTTGCAACTGAGCTTGAGCAACCCCGCTCACCTGATATCTCAGCACACTCTATCTTTAAGGAGAAATAATTCGATCGCCTCAAGGTCGGAACAGCTTCGTATCCCCGTTGCTCTGCCGTAGCCAGGGTTACACTAAACGAGTTAACTGCACCCGGTAACGATCCTTCTTTGTGACAGCCACTTCTCCGACTTCAAGCCGTCCCTTGCCACGAATGGCAACCAGATCGCCCGGCTTCAGCGTATGACTCGACTGAGTAATCTCCTTCCAGTTCACTCGCACGTCACCTGCGGTAATCAAATCCGCCATTTTGCTGCGCGACATTCCAAAACCTGCTGAAGCGATCGCGTCAAGGCGCATCGAAGCTTCTACCGTGGTCATCTCTTTCTTCTTGGGTGGCTGAACCTTGAGTTCACTCAAGTCAATGCGGCGCGTCTTCACTGGAACCGATCGCACCTGAGTCAGATTGATTTCTAGAAAATCTGTAAGTTCAGGCACAACGATTGCCTGTGCCCCCCGCTCCCCCAGCACAATTAAGTCACCCACTTTTTCCCGCACAAGACCTGTGCCTAAAAGCGCCCCCAAAAAATCCCGATGGCTGGCGGGGTCGAACAAAAAATTTCCGGCAATTTCCAGAGCAGCTAGCTCGACCTGAGACCGATCCAACGGCAAATCCGATCGGGCAATGGCAACACGCTGTCGTTCTGCCTGCGGATAGCCTCCCCATGTGAGAAACTGCACATCGACTAAACGAGAAAACATTTGCTGTACTTCTGCCAGTTCGGGCGGTGATAGGAAATCGGTGCAGACGACTTCCCAGGTCTTGATTGCGACTTCTGCCTGGTCAATCACGCGAACCGCCGTTTCTCGATTTTCAATTCCTTTGAGTAGATCTTCCCGTGGCAGCATATTTTCTTCAGCACTCGGATTTTTATTCTAGCGGGTGGGGGTCGGGCAGTGCGTGAGCCAATCGAGAGATGAATTTTTTTGAGCAGGGCATGGTTAGATGACAAGGAGCGGCACATGATGATGAGATTGCCGTCTTGTCGTTCAGGTGGTCTTTGTGTTCATTCTTCATCTTGTTTTTTCGCATGGTCAAACGCATTTTTGTTACGGGCGCAAGCGGCTGCATTGGTCACTATCTAGCGGAAGCACTGATTCAGCAAACGCCGCACGATTTGTTTTTTCTGGTGCGCGATGTGAGCAAGCTGAAGTTTGACTATAACGCTCGTCCTGGCATCACCCTGGTCGAGGGCGATATGCGCGAGATCGATCGCTTGGGTGACTTGTTGAAGACGATCGACTGTGCGATTCTCGCAGCAACTTCCTGGGGCGGTGCAGGCGAAGTATTTGACGTGAATGTGACCAAAACGCTGCGGTTGATGAGTCTGCTCGACCCCGGCCGCTGTCAGCAGGTGCTTTATTTTTCGACAGCAAGTATTCTCGATCGTCAGAATCAGCCTTTGAAGCAGGCAGGCGAAATCGGCACAGACTATATCCGATCGAAATACAACTGCTACAGTCAGCTCTCGAAACTGTCGATCGCTCCTAAGATTACCACTCTATTTCCAACGCTTGTGTTTGGCGGCGATGAGAAAAAGCCCCTGTCCCACCTGACTTCTGGAATTCGGGAAGTGCTGCGCTGGGCAGGCTTGATTCGCTTTTTTAAGGCAGACGCAGGCTTTCACTTTCTCCATGCCAGGGATATCGCTCAGGTGGCGGTACATCTGGTAGATCATCCTTTAGAAGTGGGACGATCGCACGATGTGGTGTTGGGCAATGAGGCAATGACAGTCAATCAGGCAGTCAAAGAAGTTTGCGACTATTTGCATCAGCCGATCTTGTTTAGAATTCCGCTCTCGATCGGGCTTGCCAATTTTCTGATTGCGGTCTTTCGGATTCAGATGGAAGCATGGGATCGGTTCTGCTTGCAGTATCGCCACTTCACCTACACTAATCCGGTCAGTCCCTTAACGTTTGGCTTGCCTACCTACTGTGGGACGCTAGCAGATGTGCTGAATGTGAGCGGCGTTCCGCCCCGCTAGGACCGTCCTGGTAAAGCTACGGATGGCGATTTGATAGCAATGAAAATTTAGGAGTTGGCTTTGTTCAAATCGGGCAAGGCCTGACTGCCAAAGGCTTTTTGACTGCGCTGGACGACAATTTGCAAAGTGTGGGAGCCAAATTTGCTATCGTCACAATCATAATGCTGGATGAAATTTTGCCCGATGCCCTGACCGAGTTTCTACTAAGCACCTTGACTGATTAATCCAGCAACTAAGCAGCTATAACTTGCCCAATTTTAATCAGGTTTCCATCTAAATCAACCAGATAAAACTCTCGCATTCCCCAGGGCTGATTTGCGATCTTGCCGAGTCTGGGAATTCCCTCAAAGGGTAAGGATTGTATTTGAAACTCACGGAACAGTGAATCCACATCCCTCACCCGCAGATAGCATCCTGCATAAGATTCGGCTGGAATAATCTCAGCAAATCGAAAAAAATGAAGCTCGATCGTCTCACGAGAAACAATCGAGTAGTCTAAATCCTGAGCATTGGGGTCGGAAGACGCTTGAAACCCTAATTTCTGATAAAAAGCAATCGTCCTGCTTAAATCACGAGAAGGAAGCATTGGAATTGCAACATTGCATAACATAGCGTTTGCTTCCCACAAAGTTTGCATTGCATAAAATTTGCTGGCGTTGCCAATTGAAAATTATATCTGCTATCTGCATTTAGCAACGCCTTTCCGCAATGCCTACTTCAGTAATTTTTGAGGGGCATCATCTCCCTAAAGAACAAATTCGATTGTAGAGAAAACAGCTACTTTCGAGGTTCTGAAGAATTAGAAATGCCCCTTTTAGCAAATCACGACTATTCGCCCTTTGTGAGGCTATCCACTGCATCTACCGCGCTGTCTACAATGTTTTTCAACCCGTTATCGCTGGTTTTCATCATCGCAGGCGTTTTGGGCGTTGCATGGAGTTTGGGCTTGGGTTGCGGCGGCTCAACTTCTTCTGCAAGCGGCTGCGGATTTGCCACGTACTTAAATTCTCCTTTGCCATCGATCGATTGACCTTTTGCCCATCGTCCTTCGGCACTGTCAGTTCCATCGGAATGGTTCCAGAATTCATAAGCGTGTTCCCGCTGCCCGTATTCGTGTGCGATTTTGGGGACAACGGTTTCTTCAAAGCCATCGCTCTTCAGTTCTTCGATCGCTGCAAGCCATTGATTCTGGTGCATCGTATCACGGGCAATCATAAAGCTCAGGTGATCGCGCACGCCTTTGTCATTGGTCATTTCATACAGGCGAACCGTCTGCATCAAACCTTGAGATTCGGCGTGGAGATTAGAGCGGAAGTCTGCCAGTAGGTTACCGCTTGCCGTGATAAAGCGACCATTCCAGGGGAAGCCAACGCTATCCGCAGGCATCGCGCCTTGACCAGACACAATCTCGTGCTGAGGGTTCATTGATGCAACAATTACATCTCTAGGATTTGATCCTCCCATTACCGCACCTACAACCGGATCTTTTACCCCTTCTTCTTGCATTTCGACAGGGGCTTTATCAAGCAGAAATGCAACCATTGTGGCAAGCATTTCAACGTGACCGATTTCCTCAGTTCCAGTATCGAGCAGTAGATCTTTATATTTTGCAGGTCCGCGACAGTTCCAGCCCTGGAAAAGATACTGCATCATAACAGTCATCTCGCCCATCGATCCACCAATGAGTTCCTGCAACTTCTTGGCGTAAATCGGATCGGGACGTTCTGGTTTGGTAAAGTACTGCAAACGCTTGGTGTGTAGAAACATGGTAACTTCCTTGACGTAGTTAATTACTTTCTGTCTAAAACAAAAGGCATTCCTCAAAACTGAGCGTAATGAGATGAATGAGGAATGCTTATTTTCCTAAGCAGCTTGCAAATTTTTGTGTAGAGCATAAGTTGCTCGTGGAATAAATCCTGTTCAAACTGCTAAAAAATTTGCCTCACTGGCTACTGTTCTAAAGATTTAAGAAAACAGTATGATCAACCTATAGAAATACAAATAAGAATTTGAATCGATCTTATGACCAGCGGAGTATTGAAATAGTTTTATCTAAAATCTGAGCTTTGCTTACCCTCTGTCAATAGTTCACTATTTGATTGCCTAACAGAAGTAAATGAAAGCCAAAATTAATGTGAGCTGTAGAAAAAGCAGCAGGATAGAAGAGCCTAGAATGTCTACACAAAACCCTTCTGCAAAAGCTTAGGGAGATTGAAGATATTTTGCTGCCAAACTCACAGCAATCAAGAAACTTTAACTCCTGCCCAGTCCCCCACATCCCAAGGCGAAGTTGCTCAAGTCGTGAATGTTCATGATGGAGACACGATGCGCATACTCCGGGACGGGAAAGAAGAACGAATCCGGCTCTGTGGCATTGATGCGCCCGAACTCAAACAGCAACTGAGAGAGGCAAGCCGGAACAATCTGCAATCACTGGCGAAGCGATCGAACAATCAAGCCAGGCTGACTGTGGTGGATGTCGATCGCTATGGTCAAGAAGTCGCAGAGGTTTTCAGTGTTAGCAGAACGGTTCTAAACGTCGAGCATATCAGAGCGGCAATGACTATCTGTACAGGCAGTATGCTTCTAACTGCCCTCACAAAGCTCAAATGGAGCAGGCAGAAACAGCAGTCAAAGCAGTCAAAGCAGGGAATCTGGAATATCTAAATGCCCTCAAGCCCTGGGAATATCGCAAAAAGCAACGGCAGTGAGGCGATTGCCCCGATGCCATCAATAAAACAGCCCTCGCTCATTCAGGTAGGGGCTTTGTTGTAGCCGTTTTTTAACTCTGAACTGAATCCCGGCAGCTTGAGCTTGAGAAGAAGGATGTCTGCCACGATCGGTGATAAACCCAAACTTAAGTTTTCTTTTTATTACGCTCTAAACACAACAAATAGTCCTCGAGAAACTTCAGCTTAAATGGAGGTAAGAAGCATCACAAGGGCAAAGCCATGGCAGTGCCAATCCCAAGCAATGAAGCTGAAAGGCTAGAGGCGTTACGGCAGTATCGAATCTTAGATACTGACCCTGAAGCAGGACTTGACGATATTACTCATCTCGCCTCATTTATTTGTGGAACACCGATCGCGTTGCTGGTCATGCTCGATCAGCATCGGCAGTGGTTCAAATCAAAAGTTGGGTTGGCTGTCTCGGAAACGCCCCGCGAGCAAGCCTTTTGTTCCTACGCGATTTTGGGACAAGATCCGATGGTGGTTGAAGATGCACATGCTGACGAGCGGTTTGCAGACAATCCTTTAGTGACGGCAGATCCTTACATTCGCTTCTACGCAGGTGCGCCACTGATCAATCCAGAGGGGCAAGCCTTAGGCACCCTTTGTGTAATCGATCAAAAAACTCGAAAACTCAACCTAGATCAGCTTTCTGCCCTACAAGCCCTCGCTCGGCAAGTCGTTTCTCTGTTGGAATTGCGTCGTGTTTCTGCTGCCTTAGCAGAAGCTGTCGAAAATGTTCACGCCTTGCGTGGATTGTTGCCCATTTGCGCTTGGTGTAAGAATATTCGGAATGATGAGGGGTACTGGCATCGTGTCGAAGATTACATTAAGCAGCTTTCCCACGCTGAACTGACCCATGGCATTTGCCCAGATTGCACGAAAAAGCATTTCCCGGACGTACCCGACCTGGTCAAGTGAATCGTTAGAACAAACATCAAGCTTTCTCTTCAGTGGCTGTCTATACCGTGGCTGTTGCGCCTGTTGTTGGAAGGCTTCGATCAGCAAGAATTCCCTTTCCAGTGACTGTTATAGCAGAAGCAGCACAGCAGTCAAAGTAGAAAGTATGGCAGGATTCAAGCCTCATCCATCAGCTCGTGCAGAGTTTACGCAACCTGGACTGTTGCATCAAAATTGAAATAATTCTTTGAAGTCGGGCTGAAGGAGCTTTGCAATTACTTCTTGACACCGATACTTAGCAACAAAACTCCCTTTTTCAAGCAATCTCCTGAATCAAACGAGATTCAGCAATATCGCGAATTAAGGAGACATTCGCAGTGAGATAGTCATCCAGTGCCCGCACTTCTTCACCATTCAGCAAAATTTTCTGAGAGACACGCTGCAGCAGGAGCTTGACCAATATTGCATCTGAAAGAGCGACTAGATCATGGGGCAAAGCTTCTTCGGCAACAGCCCATGTCATTCGCAATATCGAGGGGCTAACCAGCATCACTTAAACTCCTTCTGAGATATTTAAGATTTTCTTTAGATTTTATGCTAGCAGCATTCATCTGCTCTTTAGAATTGCTTAACAATTTAATATTCTCTTTAGGATTGCTCTAGTTTACTTAACATAATGCAACACCCTGCTACAATTCAGAGAAAGTTATGGTTAGAACGCCATAAAGCTACAGTTCTGATAAAGTCACAGTTCTTCTCATTGCCCTGCCATGAATGGGTTTGAACCCCATAACACCCCTGGTCTTCCTCCAGGCAGTTTCCCTTCCGAACCTGTCCATTTCGCAGGCTCAATCCAGCCCTTTGGCATTCTGTTTGTGTTGAGCAATCCTGAACTGGTTGTGCTGCAAGTTAGCGCGAATACTGAGGATTATTTCGGCGTTTCGCCCGAAAATTTGCTCGGTCAGTCGATCGGTGTCCTGCTCGATGAGGTTGCGATCGCCACAATTCAACAGGGAGTAAAGCAGGCGAGCCGCTACAGCAAGGCAGCCCTTCACCTTTGGAGAGGCACGCAGTGTTTCAACAGCACTGTATACGCAACTGCCACCGTAATCATTCTGGAGGTAGAACCAGCACACGCCCAACCCCATCTGAATGCCTTACAGCTCCAAACGCAGGTGAATCAGACGATCGCCCAACTGCGCCGCCTCCCCGATCTGGCTGAATTTCTGCAAGCCGCAGCCGTAGAGATTCGTGTGCTCACAGGGTTCGATCGCGTCATGATTTATCGCTTTGATGCTCAGGGCGCGGGGGCAGTGATTGCAGAAGCAAAGCGAGAAGACTTAGCTCCTTATCTGGAACTGCACTACCCGGCAACCGATATTCCAGAACCCGTGCGAGAACTTTATCGACGCGGACTGCTACGCTACATTCCCGATCTCAATACCCGACCGATCGCGTTAATTCCCGCAGAGAATCCAGTCACCCAGCAACCGACCGACCTGCAACGCGCAATTCTGCGAAGTGTTGACCCCTGCTGCGTGGAATATCACCAGAATATGGATGTCGCTGCCATTCTGGTCGCCGCACTGAACCAGGGCGAAACCCTATGGGGACTCATTTCCTGTCATCACCAAACGCCAAAAACAATCAGTTACGAAATGCGGGAAAGCTGCGAACTGCTGGCGCAACTAATTGCATCCGAACTGGCAAACAAAGTCAATACCGAAGAACTCAACTATCTGACAAAGCTGCGATCGTTGCAGTCCGACTTTCTCCAATCAATTTCCCAGGCGAATGATCTGAAACAAGCCCTGATCAATCCTGCTCCTCGCCTGCTGGACTTGGTTAATGCTGAGGGGGTAGCAGTGTGCCTGGAAGATGAAATTACCCTAGTTGGAACCACTCCCACGCTAGAACAGGTTCGCGCCCTGCTTCAGTGGGCAGAAATACAGCTTCCCCGGTTCAACGCCCCGCTATTTCACACCGATTCACTGCCTAAGCTTTATGCTGCCGCCGAGCCATTCAAGGACAGTGCCAGCGGAGTGCTTTTGCTGCAAATTTCCCAGGTGCGACGCTACACAATAATTTGGTTTCGCCAAGAAGTGCTGCAAACAGTCAACTGGGCAGGCGATCCGAACGCTGCTTTGAACGTTGCAGAAAACGGCAGCATCACCCTTAGTCCGCGCAAATCGTTCGAGCGATGGCAGGAAGTCGTGCGGTTCACCTCGTTGCCCTGGAAAACCTGCGAATTAGAGAACGCGATCGATCTGAGAAGTGCGATCGTCGGCGTTGTCCTTAAAAAAGCAGACGAGTTAGCCAAAGTGAACCGGGAGCTAGAAAACAGCATTCGCGAGCTAGATTCCTTTGCTTATGCGGCTTCACATGACCTGAAAGAACCGCTGCGCGGCATTCATAACTACTCTAACCTGCTGCTGAAAGGCTACTCCGATATTCTGGACGAGTCCGGCAAGGCGCGGCTGCGAACCCTGACCCGCCTAACCCGCCGCATGGAGTCACTGATCGATGCACTGCTGAAGTTCTCCCGGCTGGGACAAACCGAACTCTATCTTCAGCCCACGGATCTCAACTCAATCCTGCATCAAGTTATTGAAGAACTGCGCCTCAGTCGCCCCGACCTGCAAACCGAATTTCGGATTCCGCGTCCGCTCCCGACCTTCCACTGTGACTCCATCCTGATTCAGGAAGTCCTGATGAACCTGGTCAGCAACGCTGTCAAATACAATGACAAGCCTCATCAGTGGGTCGAGATCGGCTTTATTGAAGCAGACAGAACACAGAAAATCATAAACAAAACCCTCTTCTCCCCATCTCCTCACCCCCTCACCTCCTCATTCCCTCACCCCCTCATCTTTTACGTCCGCGACAACGGCATTGGCATCCGCGATCGCCATCTCAACAGCGTCTTTCGACTGTTTAAGCGACTCCATGAGCAGCACTTGTATGGCGGAGGAACAGGGGCAGGATTGACGATCGCTAAAAAAATCATTGAGCGTCACGGTGGGCAAATTTGGATCGAGTCCTGCTACGGCGAAGACTCAACGTTTTATTTCACTTTGAATTAATCAAACCAAGAATTAATTGAACCAAACGCCCAGAGGCAGATCCAGATGTCAGCCTGAGTAGGTAGGATTAAAATATTAAGTTTTTGCAAGATATCTGAACTTGCTGTATAGCTTTACGGATACACGTTCGAACAATGGTTGAAGGCAGCATCGACACAATCGCGAAAGCTATCAAATTCATCCCAGCGTTGAC